>JBELFK010000006.1:0-18609 GCA_042092935.1 Paracoccaceae bacterium
TTTCTTTTTGGTTCAAAGGGGTTTAACGATGCCATCCGACTTTCGGAGACTGGCCATTGGTCCGAAATCGGTCTCTGAACACCTCGCGTCTCCTTTCACCCGCCCTTCACCCAAATTGAGACGCATTCAAAATTGTTTGTTTTTTCAGGTGCTTGCCGAAAATGGATTGCGCCGCAGTTGAGGCAGGTTCGACCGCTATCGAAACGGTCAGAGACACCCGAAGGCGGCGTGGTTGTGCGGGGTGGTTCGAATGACCGCGAGAAGTCTTTGATGACAAACAGACTTTCCGCTCATAGCCTGGCGGGATGTCGAATGGACCCTGGACAGATGAAGAAAACGACCTGATCGTCGCGGATTACTTCGCGATGCTGGCCGAAGATTTGGCGGGCCGTCCCTACAACAAGGCTCAGCACCGGCGCAGTTTAATGCCGCTGTTGCGGAGCCGAACGGAAGGCTCGATCGAGTTCAAGCATCAGAATATCAGTGCGGTGTTGAAGGGGCTCGGCGAAGATTGGATCCCCGGCTACAAGCCAGCGTTCAATTTCCAGACGACTCTGGTTGATGCTGTGGCGCGCTGGTTGGCATTGAACCCGGCCTGGCTTGGACGGATGCCTGGCACGCGGCCAGCCACTGGCCTGCGCGAGGCTGCACAGATCTGGATTGGACCGCCGCCGACGCTGTCTAACCAGCCGCCGCCACAGGAACTGGAGCAGATGCTGTATGTCGCCAAAAAGTTTGACGTGGCGGGTCGGGATGAACGCAACCGTGCCCTCGGCCGTGCCGGAGAAGAGCGGGTCGTTGCACACGAACGATCTGCATTGAAGTTGGCCGATCGAGAGGATCTGGCGCGCAAGGTGCGTTGGGTTTCAGAAGAGGATGGCGACGGTGCTGGGTATGACATTGCCAGCTTCACGCCGGACGGACGGGAGCGATTGATCGAGGTGAAAACGACAAACGGCTGGGAACGCACGCCCTTTTACATTTCCCGCAACGAACTAGCGGTCGCCGAAGAGCGCCGGTCGGAATGGCGTCTGTTTCGCCTCTGGAACTTCTCGCGAGAGCCGAAGGCGTTCGAGTTGCATCCGCCGCTGGACGCGCATGTCTCGCTGACCGCAACGTCCTTTCAGGCGAGCTTCCCAGCCTCTTGAAGCAGAAATTCCTTCATCCCAGGTTGGGCCCAAGGCCAATGTCCGTTCAGACGACCGTCGACAGACATTTCCGCCCAGTCCGGCCAGTTTGCACGCGGGTACATCTTTGAGGCATTTTGTAGACCCTTACCAATCTCCGCCCGGACGTCTTGACCATCAATCACACGCAGACAGTTTCGCTCCTTCCAGAACTCAATCCTCGCATAATGCCGACTCGGTAGATACCGCATGCCGCCCGCGGTAGGTTCTCCCCGGAATCCTGTGACTTTGATTGCCACAAATTCAGCTGGAGTTTGATAGCTTTTGCCTGAGCTTTCATCGGAGAGCTTCGGAACCATTGCTTTCGCCTGCATGTCGGAAAGGCGATCATAACTTCTTATTCCAAAGTATGGGCAGACCCGTAAAGTAAAGTCTTTGGCCTCACCGCACATCGGGGCCTCCATTAGAAGTCCGAAGGGTGCGAAGGCCAAGTCCGGAGTGGTAATGAACCAGACGTCTTCTGTGTCGAGCAACGTTCCGGTCACTGCGCAGTTTTGGGAGCAGAATAGTTCTATTTCCTTTATCGGATTTGTTATCGCGAAAATTGGCTTTCCGTTCTTCGAGTCGTAGCTAACGTTTGCGGGGATTGGCAGGCCCCGTGGGTCCCGTTCCATGGCCGCAACTTTTGGAAATTTCTCAATCCACTTACCAGATGTTTCCTTGGTTGATCGAGATATTTCCGCTCGGTTCATTTTCACTAAATCTCTCATTCCTTGGAAATTCATCCTTTTTGCCATTTCTGACGTGGCTTGGGCACCCAATCCCTGAGAAAAGGGGAATCTTGCCCATCACGGCGGTGACGGTGCGGCGCGATATTCGGTCAACATTCAGTGGAGTTGGAACCGACATTCCCCAATTGGCTTGCCACTTGACGTCAAACTTGCTCAATCTTGTGACGTGATCAAGCGTTTTCCCTCTTGAGCGGCGCCCGCTTTCGGGAAGGTCCCAACCGCCCGGGCTACCTGCTCCCCCCAAGCCTCACCGGTCATAAAACACAGATCATACAGGCTGACCGCCGATGGCTCGCGTCCGCACGTTAGCCGTTTCAAGACCTCCGGTGCGAGGTAGGCCAGCCGCAACTGGCGGCTGACATGGCGTTCGGCCAGACCGACGGCTTCGGCCAGTTCCATGATCGTGCTGAACTCGCCGGCGTCCATGCGCCGCCGCCAGCCCCATGCTCGGCCGATGGCTCGCAGGACATGCGGGTCCTGCGTCTGGTCCTCGCTGGGCAGATAATTGGCGGGCGGCATGATTTTAGGCCGACCGTTCTTCTTGCGAACCTTCAAGGGGATCAAGACGCGGATCGTGTCATTCTCCTGCGTCATTCGGCGGCCTCCAGATTGCGCGGTGCGACCATCTCACGGATGACGCCTGCGATCCCCTCGCGCCTGATGTCGACCTCGAGCCCCGCGGCGGTGACGGTGACGCGCCGGACAAGAAGCTGGATGATCCTTGCCTGCTCGGCCGGGAACAGTTGCGCCCAGAGCGCAGCGAAGTCATGCAATGCTGCGATGGCGTCGGCCTCGGAAATCGCGCCCTTTTCCGTCGTCAGGACCGTGATCACCTTCGTCACGACCTCCGGCGTCTGCAGAATGCGCCGGACCTCGGTCACGACCGCGTCCTCGACCATTCCAGCCGCGAGCCGCATCGGGGCGGTCTCTTCGCCGGTCTCGCGGTTCCGGATGACGTCCATCGAAACGTAGTAGCGGTAGAGCTTTGCGCCCTTCTTGGTGCTTGTGGGCGTCATGGCCGCGCCGGTGTCGCTGAAGATCAGCCCTTTCAGCAGCGCAGGTGTTCGCGACCGGCTGTTGTTGGCGCGTTTGCGGGGGCTTTCCTGCAGGATGGCGTGGGCGCGATCCCAGAGCGCTTCGTCGATGATGGCGTCGTGCTCGCCGGGATAAGCCTTGCCCTTGTGGACGGCCTCACCGCGATAGACGCGGTTGTTCAGGAGCCGATAGAGATAACCCTTGTCGATCAGCGTTCCCTGCTTGTTGCGGAACCCGTCGCGGCGAAGTTCGCGTGCCAGAACCGTGGCGGACCCGATGGCGTGAGGCGCGATCCAACGCCAGCTCGGCTCGGGGCGCGAAAGGGACTGATACTTCACCTCGATGGCCTCGGATCGGCGGATGGCCTCGACAACGAATCGCAGGGTGACAGGGTTCACGCCACGGGCCGGGGTGGGCGCAGCATCATAGGATGGCAGTTCAGCGATCCAGGTAACGGCGCCAGTTTGTTTGCCAATCGCCGCGCGGACATGAGGCGCGAGGTCAATGCCCCATTTATCCAGGAGATCAAGCGCCTGCTGTGGTGTGCTATCATTGCCTACAGTCGGACCCGAAGCGATCAACTGCGGGTCATCCCCGGGCACATCCGAGATCAACATGCTAACCAACTGCGCCGGATAACACGCCGCAGCCAGTCGTCCGCCTTTGACCTTGGAAAGCTGTTTGCGGATCACGTTCATGTCCGAGATGGGCGCGCCCGAGGCCAGAAGCTGATCGTTAAGCGCCTGCTTTTCGGCCAATGTCACACCATCCACGGGCGCACACAGCAAAGCAGAGCCACCGCCCGAGATCAGCGCGACCACCAGATCGTCCGGCTCCAAATCTGAGACACGGTTCAGTAGCGCGCGCGTTGCCCTCACACCGGCCTGATCCGGCACTGGGTGCGCGGCTTGAACGATTTCGATGCCGCTGCAAGGGCGCTCGTATCCATAGCGGGTGATGACATAGCCCTCGCAAGGGCCATAATGCGCTTCCGCGGCTTCGGCCATGCGCGCGCTGGCCTTGCCCGCGCCGATGACGATCAACCGACCCTTTGGCCGCTCGGGCAGAAACGGCCCCAGCATTTTCATCGGATCGGCTTTTGCAACCGCGCGCGTGAACAGATCCGTCAGAAACTGTTTAGGATCAGCAATTGGCGCAGTGACGTTCACCATTCGTTAGCTCAGCCAAGTCTTATAGTCGCTCACCAGCAAATGCATTGGCGTTTCGTCTTCCTCGATATGGGCGAAGCGGCCAATGGGGTCACGAAAAATGTTATCGGTCTCATCATCGTTAACCGTCGACACTTCGCCGATCAGGACATCGCCGCCTTCACCCCAAAACGCGTGCCAATCGCCCGGCATTAGGGTGACACTTTCGCCCGGCGCAAACTTCAGCTTTTCTCCGGCTGCGAACTCTCGTCGTATGCCATCGCAGAAGACGACGCCTCCTCGGTCTTCAGCAAAATTGCCATGGTCGTCCGAGCCAAAAAGCTCGATCACCATGGTCGCGCCGCCGCGATTGATGATGTCTTCGGCTTTGATGACATGCGTGTGCATCGGTGAGAGTTGATCTTGCCGCGAGATCAGAAGTTTCTCGGCGTAGCACATGCCGCCTCCGCGTTGCAGGTCGTCCAACCGACCGTTGCGCAGGGTAAAGAGGAACAATCCCATCTTGTCGAAATCGCCCGCACCATAATCCGTAATATCCCAGCCACAGCGTGCGCCGATGACGTTTTCAGCGACTGAGGCATTTGCGTTGAATTTATCGGGTGACCAATAGGCCCAAGGCGGCAAGGCAAAGCCGTGGCTGCGGATCATTTCATCCGCTTCGGTCATGATCTGGTTGATACGCGAGCGTTTCATGTGACGTCTTTCGATTGCGGTAGAAACCCAATACCCATTGCGTCAATCGTGCGACGGGGCGCTTCCGGAGGGCGCAACGTAGGGGCGGGTGACGTCTTTCAGGCGGCATTCCAGCGCCTCGAGCGAAACGCGGATTGCCCCGTCTCCCGCAAGATTGATCGTGACATGGCCCGCGGTTTCATCGGCTGCTTCAAACTCCAGCGACAATACCGACAGGACGAGGTCCTGATCCTGACGATCAATGCCCTGTGAGGCGATATTGGTCACGTTTTCAAACGCCAAGACGGATTGCACACGCTCGGGCTTGCTGGTTTTCGACGCGGAAAGCTCCCAGCGGAAACGATTGAGCAAAATGCCAAACTGGCGCGACGACGCGTGCCATTTCATTTCGGTGATCGGAAATACGGCATCCTGAGCAAGCGCCGAAATCACCCTGAGGTCATCGGCGTCCAAGGCGGCAATGTTGATCGGTTTCTCACGACCGTCTTCGAAGGATGCGTCCTGTACCACTATTCCTGCACCCTTTCGATATGAGCGCCAATCTGGCTCAGCTTATCTTCGACACGTTCATAACCACGGTCCAGATGGTAGACCCGCTTGACGAGGGTTTCGCCCTCGGCCGCCATGGCCGCAAGGATCAACGAGACCGAGGCCCGCAGATCCGTTGCCATAACCGGCGCGCCTTTGAGTGCGTCAACGCCAGTTACGGTCGCGGTTCCGCCGTGCACCTCGATTTGCGCGCCCATGCGCATCAGTTCAGGCGCGTGCATAAAGCGGTTTTCAAAGATTTTTTCTTCTAACACAGACACGCCGTCAGCCGTGGTCAGGGCGGCCATCATTTGCGCCTGAAGGTCGGTCGGAAAGCCCGGGAATGGCTCGGTTACAACGTCAACAGCCTTCACGCGGTCTCCACGCCTGCGCACAAGCAAGCCGCGCTCGGTTTCGCTGACGTCGACTCCGGCGGCATCCAGCTTTTCCGAGAATGCCTGAACAAGCGCCAAGCGCCCGCCAATGCATTCGACCTCGCCCCCAGCGATGACGGGGGCAAGCATGTAGGTGCCAAGCTCGATCCGGTCGGTGACGACTTCATGGGTGGCGCTGCCGAGGCGGTCAACGCCTTGAATGGTGATCTCGGATGTGCCTTCGCCCTCGATCTGTGCCCCCATGCTTTTTAGGCAAGCGACCAAGTCGACAATCTCGGGTTCGCGGGCGGCGTTCTTGAGAACCGAAGTGCCCTTGGCCAATGAGGCCGCCATGACAAAGTTCTCGGTCGCTCCAACCGATGCAAACCGCATGTTGTAGGTGCCGCCCTGAAGCCCGCCAACGGGGGCTTTGGCGTGCAGGTATCCGTCGCGCAATTCAACGACAGCCCCCAAGGCCTCCATGCCTTCGATATGGAGATCCATCGGGCGCGCGCCAATGGCGCATCCACCGGGAAGCGACACCACAGCCTGACCCAAGCGGGCCAGCATTGGACCCAGCACAAGGTTTGAGGCCCTCATCTTGCGAACGATGTCATAATCGGCGACGTGGTTATCAAGATTGTGACTGGACATGGCGATAACCTTACCGTCCTGAAGGGTCGAAATTTCGGCCCCAAGTGACTGTAAAAGCTCGGTCATTGTCTTGATGTCAGACAAACGCGGCGCGTTCGTCAGGGTCAGCGGTTCTTCGCTTAAAAGCGTGGCTGGCATCAGCGTGAGACAGGCGTTCTTGGCACCGGCGATCGGCACCTGACCGCTGAGCGGCCCATTTCCACGTACGAGAATCGAATCCATTCGGTCAGCCCTTGTCCTCAGCCTCAGCGCTTTTCCCCGCCCCACGTGCTTTGGCTTGGGCTTTGCGCTTTGCCATATTGGCCTTAAGCGCCGCCTTTAGCCGGTCATCGCGTGATTTTTCTGGGCTTTGGGAATTGTCGCGAGTGTTTTTTTGTTTCATGCAGAACTCTGTAACCCAGTCCGGTTTAAGGGTCCAGTTTGCGCTTGCGCAGGCATCGGATTGGGGCTAATCACCCGCCACATAATCTGTGTTGGCCGCAGTAGCTCAGTGGCAGAGCGCACCCTTGGTAAGGGTGAGGTCGGGAGTTCAATCCTCCCCTGCGGCACCATTTTCTGGACAAATAGACCCAAACCCGCATAGGGCATTTGTACGTATACCCAAGTGCATCTGTACAGATGCCTAAGGCCCATTGCAGAGTCGCAAAAGCTGTGCGGAAGAACCCGTCCTTGCTCAGGACGGGGTGGGAGAGTCGATCACCCCGAGCGGCACCATCCCAATTTGAGTTTTCGTCGCAAGACCTGTCGGTAGGGCGCTAGCGTCCTTTCCAGACCGGATCACGTTTTTCGGCAAAGGCGCGGGCACCCTCGAGTTGGTCTTCCGAGCGGTAGAGTTTTTCGACCGACCCAAGCTGGCTTTTGGTGATGCGGTTCATTGCGTCCTGAAACTTGCTGTCCTCGGCGTCGCGCACGATTTCCTTGATCGCGGCATAAACAAGTGGCGGCCCCGAAGCGAGCAGGCGCGCAAGCTCCCATGCGCGGTCCATCAGTTGGTCGGCTGCAAGGATTTCGTTCACGAGGCCCCAGCGATTGGCCTCGGTCGCATCGAACCAGCGGCCCGTCAGCAACAGCTCCATGGCGATGTGATAGGGGATGCGTTTGGGCAGTTTGACGCTGGCCGCATCGGCCACGGTGCCAGAGCGGATTTCAGGCAGCGCAAAACTGGCGTGATCGGCGGCAAGGATGATGTCAGCGGACAGCGCAAGTTCCAGACCACCTCCACAGGCGATGCCGTTCACCGCCGCAATCACGGGTTTGTTCATCGCCCGCATTTCCTGCAAGCCGCCAAACCCGCCGACGCCATAGTCGCCGTCCACCGCATCCCCGTCGGCGGCGGCCTTCAGATCCCAGCCCGGGCAAAAGAATTTCTCGCCTCCGCCAGTCAGGATAGCGACGCGCAGGTCCGGATCATCGCGGAAGTCCTGAAACACTTCGCCCATGATTTTGCTGGTCGCCAGATCGATCGCGTTGGCCTTGGGCCGGTCGAGCGTGACTTCGAGAATGGCTCCGTCGCGGCGAGTTTTGATCGGGGACATGGGTCAGGCCTTTCGAATAAGGGCGTCGGCTGCGATCGCCCGTGTGGGCGTGCAGATAAGTGGGTTGATCTCAACTTCGCTGACGGTCGCTGCGTTTTCAAGCACGTAAGACTGAACGGCCAGGATCGCGTCGAGAATGGCGTCTCGATCCGCTGCGGCTTGACCGCGGTATCCGGCCAAAAGGGGCGCGATTCTTAGGCCCAGCAGGGCGTGATCCAGCTCGGCGCGGCTTGAGGGCAGAAGCAGCGATGCAGTATCCTTGAGGATCTCGGTCAGAACGCCCCCTGCACCCAGCGTCAGCACAAACCCGTGCGCCGGGTCTTTCGTGACGCCAACGATCAACTCGGCGACACCGCCGATCACCATTTCCTCAACAAGGAACCTATCGGTTGGCATCCTGGCAGCAGCTTCGCTCAGGTCAGTGTCGGATGGGATGTCGAGCGCGACCGCTCCGGCCTCGGTTTTATGGGCGATGCCTTCGCCTTTAAGCACCACAGGGTATCCGATGCGCTGGGCGATTTCGATGGGGTCAGTGCCGGACTCTGACTTGGGCAGGTCCACACCGTGCTGGGCGAGGGCTTCTTTGGCCTGGGCCTCGGTAAGGGGGTGTTCTGGTGAAACTGTGACGGGGGGAATGAAAATATCCATAGGCGACGGTACACCGATCTGCGCGGCGGCTTCCGTGGCCTCCATCGCTTCGGTTAATCCCAGAAGCGGGACCACCCCGCCTTCCATCAAGCGCTTGCTGATAGGTTCGGGTAATAACTCCGGCAGGGTTGCGACAACGGCAACATTCATCCCAGTGCGCGCTCGGACATTCAGGGCGGCCTTGGTCGCGTATTCCCAATCCGACGGATCACAACGGTCCGAGCGCGGATAGTCAAGAATTATCATCAGCAACGCCAAGCCGGGGTCGGCCATGCCTGACCAAGCAGCGGTCATTGCTTGCTCGTCGCGCCAGATATAGGTGTGGTAGTCCAGCGGATTGGCGAGCGCGACCATCGGGCCGAGGGCCGCCGCTAGTGCCGCGCGCTGGTCTGCCGTGAGCGGTGGAAACTGCAAATCCAACCCATGCGCCGTATCCGCCGCCAGACTGGCCTCGCCGCCTGAGCAAGAGATAGACCCGATGCAGTTCGAAGCAAGCGGCCCCGTGACGTGCAGCAGTTTCAGCGTTTCCAAAAACGTGGACAGGCTGTGAACGCGCGCAATCCCGAGCCGCTTTAGCAGGGCGTCGGCCCCGGCATCGCCACCGGCCAAAGACGCTGTATGCGAGATCGTCGCCGCTTGCGCTTGTTCGCTTTTGCCTACCTTCAGGGCGATGATGGCCTTGCCCATTGCATGGGCTTTTCGCGCCACGGCTTGCCATGCCTCGAGATCGCCAAATCCCTCGACGTGCAGCCCAATGGCCGTCACCCGTGGGTCGTCCAAAAGGTCAGAGGCGATGTCGGCTTGGGTGGTTTGCGCCATATTCCCGCAAGCAACTGTGTAGGCGATCGGTAGTCCGCGTGCCTGCATGGTCAGATTGATCGCGATGTTCGAACTCTGGGTCAGAATGGCAACACCACTTGCAACAGGTGTGCAGCCGTGCTGATCCGGCCAGAGCAGTGCACCATCCAATGCGTTGATAAAGCCGTAGCAATTGGGCCCAAGTATTGGCATCTCTCCCGCCGCTGCAAGCAAGCGCTCTTGCAGGCGGATGCCCTCAACATCCTCGGCGGCAGCTTCAGAAAAGCCAGAGGCAAAACACACCGCGCCACCGGCCCCCATTCTTGATAGCTCTTCGACAACGTCGATGGTGGCGAACCGGTTTATTCCTATGAAAACGGCGTCAGGGGGGGCGGGCAAGTCGCCGACCGATTTGAAAACGCCGTCTCCCCCCTTTGGGTTCACCCGCCAGACATTGCCCAAGTAGCCCATCTTGCGACATTGATCGACGACCGAGGCGCACCAAGCCCCACCGCCAACGATGGCGATATGGTCTGGGCGAAACAGGCGGGAAAGCGAGCGACTCATCTTTGACGTCCGATTGTGCCGATAGCGGGGGAGCCTCCGGCGGAGGTATTTTGAGCAAGATAAAGCAAGGGTTCCTTAACCATACCCATGTACTCATTCAGACGCGGTACAGGCTGAGGAGCCGATGACCGCGCAAGGTAAAGCCCTCTGCCCGTTGTGGCAGGGGGTGATTTACCCTTTATCTTGCCCAAAATACCTCGGGAGAGCGCGAGAGGGCAGCGCCCTCTCGCCCCTGTCGGATTGCCGAAGGCAATTCGAAACACACTCATGCCCCAAGCGGCCGCAAGAGATCGCGGCTGATGATGTGGCGCTGAATTTCGCTGGTTCCGTCCCAGATACGTTCGACACGCGCATCGCGCCAAAACCGTTCGATGGGAAAATCATCCATCAGCCCCATGCCGCCGAAGATCTGGAGGGTTGTGTCGGTCACCCGAGCAAGCGTTTCGGAAGCGTGCAGTTTCGCACTGGCGATTTCTCGATTGGCGGGCAGATCTTGATCCAGCCGCCACGCAGCCGAGAGTGTCAGCAAATCCGCAGCATCAATCTCGGTTATCATGTCCGCAATCTGAAAACTGACCCCTTGGAATTTGCCGATTGGCTGACCGAACTGTTTACGCTCTGCCGCGTAGTTTAGCGCATAATCAAAGCACCGACGTGCGCGGCCCACCGAAAACGCGGCAACAGTTAGGCGGGTCGCGTAGAGCCATTCGTTCATCACGGCAAAGCCGCCGTCGACCTCGCCGAGGACCTGGGCGTCGGGCAGGCGGCAATCGTCAAATGTCAGGATGTAGTTCTTGTAGCCCTTGTGACTGACCGAGTTGTAGCCGTCGCGCACTTCGAAACCGGGGGTGCCTCGATCAACGAGGAAGGTCGTGATCCGTTTCTTTGGGCCTTTCGGTGTTTCATCGACGCCGGTGGCGATGAAGACGATAAAAAAGTCGGCGTGTTCAGCGCCTGATATGAAATGCTTTGAGCCATTGATGACCCAGTCGCCCCCATCGCGCGTGGCCTGGCATTTCATGCCGCGCACGTCACTGCCTGCGTCAGGCTCGGTCATCGCGAGCGCGTCCATGCGGTCTCCGCGCACCGCGGGCAATAAATAGCGCTCGCGCTGCTCGGCGTTGCAGGCCATCAGGATGTTCTGTGGGCGGCCAAAGAAATGCGTCAGCGCCATGGAGCCGCGGCCGAGTTCGCGCTCGACGAGCGTGAAATCCAGGTGGCTCAGGCCCGCGCCGCCAACTTCTTCGGGGAAGTTGCAGGCATAAAATCCGAGGTCGATGCATTTTTGCTTGATCTCTTGGCCCAGTTCAAATGGAACCTGACCCGATTTTTCAACGGCAGCCTCGTGGGGGTAAATCTCTTTCTCCACGAAGCTGCGAACCGTCGAGACGATCATTTCTTGTTCTTCTGACAGGCCGAAATGCATTTGTTGGGTCCTTGGGTGATTTCGACAAAGGAAAACCTGGCTTGCACATTTTTGCCATGCAGAGTTAGTCTTCAACCATGCCAAGTTGGACGATTTTATGCAAAAGCCTCAAGTTGTAAATGTGGTGCTGTTTGATGCATTCTCAAATCACTGTTTGGCCAATGCGATTGAGCCATTGCGCGCGGCCAACACGCTGTCGCGTCTGGCGCTTTATGAGTGGCGGTTTTTCACGCTTGACGGGCAACCGGTTGCAAGTTCAAGCGGGTTGCTGATTTCGCCCGACGGGGCGATCGCGGATGCACGCGGCGATGTCGTCGTTGTGATGCCCTCGTATGATTTTAGAACCCATGCGACATGGGACACGGCGCGTCGCCTGAAGGCGGCGGCGCGGCGCCACACACACGTTGCGGGTTTGGATACGGGCAGTTGGTTGCTGGCGGATGCAGGATTGCTAGACGGCTATCGAGCCACAATCCACTGGGAAGAGCTTGTGGGATTCGAAGAGGCCTTTCCAGATGTCGATGTGCAACGAGAGCGGTTTGTGATCGATCGCGACCGCACCACTTGCTCGGGTGCGATGGCGACGTTTGATCTGGTGTTGCATCAAATTACCGCAGCACATGGTCCGCTGCTGGCGATGGAGGTTCGCCAATTGTTCATGTCGCTTGGGGACGTTGGCACCGTCGGGACAATCCGCAATCCGTCGGGGCGGTTGGTGCAGCGCGCGATTGCCGTGATGCAGGAAAACTTGGAAGAGCCATTGTTGCTTGCACAAGTCGCCAGGAAGATCGGATGCACGCAGAGGGTGCTTGAGCAAAAGATGCGGCGCGAAATGAAGACGACTCCGCAGGCGGTGTATCGTCGATTGCGTTTGGCGCTGGCGCGAAAACTGGTGCAGGAAAGTGACCTGCCGATTGCCGAAATTGCGGGGCGTTGTGGCTATGAGAACGCCAGTGCGATGACGCGCGCGTTTCGCGGGGAGTTTGCGGTTTCCCCACGTCGATTGCGCGCGCAATTTGACTCAATGTCTTGAAATGCGGTGATCTGCCCGCCGAGCAACCTCAGAGCGGGCAGAAAACTTTTGGTGGTTTTACTGGTAGTAGCCCAGCGTGAAGACCGGCGAGAAGCTCGCGAAATCGTAGCCGCCGCCAATAACGATGTCGTTTTGCATCCATGCGCCAATCGCGTCATAGCCGATCTGGCCAGAGTATGGGTAATAGGTGATGCCGCCGCCAAAGCCGAACTCGCTTGATGCTGAGCTGGAAAGAATGCGGGCGGAAACGCCCATTTGTGGCTGATTGCCACCGATGGCCCATGTTGCGCCGATCATGTAGCTGGTTTCGGCCTGCGCGGCGGGTGCCGCGACAAGAGCCGCAAGGGAAGCTGCTGCGAGAAGTTTTTTCATTGGTCTGCCTTTTGCTCGATTTAGTGTTTTTATGGCGGCAGTTTACCACAACTTTCGGGGAATGCAGCGGTTTTTTGGTCAAACGGCGCAAATTTGCCCTCATACTCTGCTCGGGCGGCACTGTTGGCTTGCGTCGTGGTGGCGAATATGTAGACAGCGGTCGCAGGTGCACAGGTTTTTGGCCTGTCGATACATGAACATGCGGGATACCGCCGGAACGTCGTAAGGATCAAAGACTATGAATAGCGTGTTGGACCAACTGAGGGAAATGACCGTCGTTGTTGCGGATACCGGCGAAGTCGAGGCGGTTAAAACCTATAAGCCCGTCGATTGCACAACGAACCCGTCTTTGGTGCTTGCCGCGATCAAGGATCCTGCCTCGTCTGCGCTGATTGGCGACGAAATAGAGCAGGGGCGTGCGGCGGGATTGAACGCCGAGCAGATCACCGATCTGCTGACCGTCGCCGTGGGCGCTCAGCTTGCCGGTTTGGTTCCGGGCCGTGTGTCAACGGAAGTTGACGCTTGCCTGTCGTTCGACACCGAAGCGTCGATTGCCCGTGCCCGCGCCATCATCGCGGAATATGCCAAGCGCGGGATTTCCAAGGATCGCATCCTGATTAAACTGGCTGCAACCTGGGAAGGCATCCGCGCAGCCGAGGTTCTTCAGAATGAAGGGATCGACTGTAACCTGACCCTGATTTTCGCAAAAGCGCAGGCCATTGCTTGCGCCGACGCGGGGGCCTATCTGATTTCGCCCTTCGTTGGGCGTATCACGGATTGGTACAAGAAGGCCGAGGGCCGCGAGGCCTATGCGCCGAACGAAGACCCCGGCGTCTTGTCGGTTCGCGCAATCTATGATTACTACAAATCAAACGGTATCAAGACGATTGTCATGGGTGCTTCGTTTAGAAGTGTCGATCAGATCAAAGCCTTGGCTGGCTGCGATAACCTGACCATTGCACCAAAGTTGCTTGAGATACTGGGCAATCAGGATGAATCGCTTGCGCGCGTTCTGTCCCCCGAAACGGCAAGCGGAGTTGCTGCTGTTTCCATGGACGAGGCCGAATTCCGCTGGGCTTTGAACGCAGACCCGATGGCGACAGAAAAGCTAGCCGAGGGCATACGCAACTTCGACGCCGACCACAAAAAGCTGATTGCGTTGGTGGCAGAACGTCTCTGATCGCGCAGGCGCGTGCCATGGCCTGAAGCCCTGGCACATGCCAACGCATTCTTGTTGATAAGGTTCGGCCTTAGGCGGCTTTGGCTTCGTAGCCTGCGTCCTTGAGGACCGAAATTACTTTGTCGGCTTGCATGTTGCCCGAGACGGTGATGCTCCGGCCTTCGAGGTTGCATTCAACCGAGGCTGATCCGTCGGCTTCCTTGATCGCTTTTTCAATTGCTGCTGTGCAATGGCCGCAGCTCATTTCTGGGACGTTGAAATTCATGGGGCTACTCCGTGGTTCATTCGTGTTGTGCGCAATGTAGGTGCAAACGGGTCAAACTGCTACCGCGAATCCCAAATTTTCTGGCTTGGACCCCTATTTTTTAAGGCTCCAGCAGGGGGAACCCTTTGGGAGTGGCCGGCCGGTTTTCGCCCTTTTCGGTGGGAATTAGAATTGCTGCACACCCCGATCGCGGACACTTTCCATCGACACATAGGTCGAAGTTGAGGCCATAAACGGCAATTGTGACACGCTTTCGCTGAGCACGCGTCGGTAGGCGCTGATGTCGCTTGTGCGGATCTTCACGAGATAGTCAAAGCCGCCTGCGATCATGTGACACTCTTCGACCTCGGGGATTGCGCGAATGGCTTTGTTAAAGGCCTGAAGCGCTTTTTCGCGTGTGTCGGACAGGCGGACCTCAAGAAACGCGACGTGCTGAAGGCCGAGCTTGCTGGCGGATAATTCAGCGCGGTAACCGGTGATGACGCCGGTGGACTCAAGCCGTTTCACGCGGGCGATGACCGGGGTTTTTGAAAGACCAACCTGCTTGGCCAGATCCGTCATCGAGATTCGCGCGTCATGGGTCAACGTGTTGAGGATGGCTTGGTCGATTTTATCGATTTCGACACCGTTATTCATCAGTTTGCCTTTCATAGCGCAATTATTCGGCCTGATTGGCTATAGACTAGGGAATAACAGGCAAATCGTCCATCCGCATCGCGCTATAATTCGCGCGACTGACTGGAGACCTGACAATGATTGCCCTTGATCCGAAATGGGACGCCAACAAGCGCCAGAACGAAGAAACCCTCGTGGCCGAGTTGATCGAACTGGCGGCCTTGGACACAGCGTCGCGTGATCGCATTGTCGAGCGCGCCGCAGATTTGGTCACGGCGATCCGCACCAAGGCACGCCCCGGGATGATGGATGTCTTCCTTGCGGAATACGGGCTGTCCACGGACGAGGGCGTTGCGCTGATGTGCCTGGCCGAGGCGCTTTTGCGGGTGCCGGATGCGCAAACGATCGATGCGTTGATCGAAGACAAGATTGCGCCGTCGGATTGGTCGGGTCACATCGGCAAGTCGTCTTCGCCGATGGTGAATGCTTCGACGTGGGGTTTGTTGCTGACGGGCAAGGTGCTTGAAGAGTCTGAGCCGGGCATTGCCGGACGGCTGCGCGCAATGATTAAGCGGATGGGTGAGCCGGTTATCCGTAAGGCGGTTGGCGGTGCGATGCGCGAAATGGGGCGTCAGTTTGTGCTTGGGCAAAACATTCGCGAGGCCATGCAGCGTGCGTCAAAGACCGAGGCCAAGGGGTTTACCTATTCCTACGACATGCTGGGCGAGGCGGCGATGACGGCTGATGACGCGCAGCATTACGCACGTGCCTATAACGAGGCGATTGATGCGATTGCCGCGGCTTGCACGCAGGAAGACATTGCCGCGAATCCCGGCATCTCGGTCAAACTGTCAGCTTTGCACCCCCGGTATGAGGTCGCAAAGACCGACCGTGTGATGACCGAGCTTGTGCCTGTTCTGAAGCGATTGACCCGCAAAGCGGCCAAGGCTGGCATGGGGTTGAACATCGACGCCGAGGAAATGGACAGGCTGGGATTGTCGCTTGCCGTGATCGAAGAGGTTTTGTCGGATCCAGAGCTTGCCGGTTGGGACGGTTTTGGCGTCGTCGTGCAGGCCTACGGGCGACGGGCGGGCGATGTGCTTGAGGGGCTTTACGCCATGGCCAAACGCTATGATCGCCGGATCATGGTGCGGCTTGTCAAAGGCGCCTATTGGGACACCGAGATCAAACACGCGCAGGTCGAAGGTCTGAGCGACTTTCCTGTTTTCACGGAAAAAACGGCGACTGACATCAGTTATATCGCCAATGCTCGCCGATTGTTGCAGATGACCGATCGGATTTACCCTCAGTTTGCCACGCATAACGCCCATACGGTGATGGCGGTGCTGAATTTGGCGGGGCCGTTGGATCGCACAAAGTTCGAGTTTCAGCGCTTACATGGCATGGGCGAGGCGTTGCACAACATTGTGCACAAATCCGAAGGCACGCGGTGCCGGATCTACGCACCCGTCGGCGCACATCGCGATTTGCTGGCCTATTTGGTGCGGCGTTTGCTCGAGAACGGCGCCAATTCATCCTTCGTCAACAAGGTCGTGGATGAGGCCGTGCCTCCGTCCGAGGTGGTGGCCTGTCCGTTTGACGCCTTTGCTGACGCGGTGCCTTCGGGAATCGCAAAAGGGCCAGACATCTATGCGCCAGAGCGGGTGAACGCAAAAGGGTTTGACCTGTTTGACATGACGCAGTTGCAACAGATCGACAGCCAGCGGATATTGCCGAGCGCCCTATCTGTTGGGCCACTGTTGGCGGGGCCGGTCGTCGGCGGGGCAAGCGAGGCGTCGTGCAATCCTGCCACGGGCGAAGTGATTGCGCGTGTGACTTGGGCAAGTGCCGCGGATGTCGAAACGGCCTTGGCCGCGGCAACGCCTTGGGATGCGGATGCCGCTGAGCGCGCAAAAGCCCTCAACCGTGCGGCTGATTTATACGAAGAAGATTACGGAACTGTTTTCGCGTTGCTGGCCGCTGAGGCCGGAAAGACGCTGATAGACGCGGTTGCGGAACTACGTGAGGCCGTGGATTTCCTGCGCTACTACGCGTCTCAGTCCACGAAACTGACCGATCCCGCGCGGGGGGTGTTTACCTGCATTTCGCCTTGGAACTTTCCCCTGGCGATCTTTTCGGGGCAGATCGGCGCGGCCTTGGCGGCGGGGAATGCGGTGTTGGCGAAGCCAGCCGAAACCACGCCGGCCATCGCCGCTTGGGCCGTTGGCAAGCTGCTTAAGGCTGGCGTTCCGGCGAGCGCTCTTCAACTCTTGCCGGGTTACGGGCATGATGTGGGTCGGTTGCTGACGTCAGACGCCCGCGTGAACGGGGTCGCCTTCACCGGATCGACCGCAACGGCGCGCCACATCCAACGGGCGATGTCCGACACCTGCGCGCCGGGCACGCCGTTGATTGCAGAAACCGGCGGGTTGAACGCGATGATCGTTGATTCAACGGCGCTACCAGAGCAAGCAATCCGCGACATCGTGGCTTCGGCGTTTCAATCGGCGGGGCAGCGATGCTCGGCGCTACGGTGCCTTTACGTGCAAAAGGACATCGCCCCGCATTTCACCAAGATGTTGATCGGCGCGATGAACGAGTTGGAATTAGGCGACCCGTGGAATATCGCGACGGACATTGGCCCGGTTATAACCCGCACCGCAGCGGATGATATAGATCGCTATATTCGCGCGGCGTCGGATGCAGGGCGGGTGGTGCATCAAATACCGGTCCCAAAAACGGGCACCTTTGTTGCCCCAACGTTGATCTCGGTCGGTGGCATTGCTGATCTTGGGCACGAGGTTTTCGGCCCCGTCCTGCATATTGCGACATTTGACGCGGATGGTTTGGATCGAGTTATCGAGGATATTAATGCGACGGGCTATGGGCTGACATTCGGTCTTCACACGCGGATCGACGAGCGCGTGCAACGGATCTCTGAGGCGGTTCACGTGGGAAACATCTATGCCAACCGCAATCAGATCGGTGCGATAGTTGGCAGCCAGCCCTTCGGCGGCGAGGGTCTTTCGGGCACGGGGCCAAAGGCAGGTGGGCCGTTTTACCTCAGACGATTTGCAGCCGAGCATGGCCCGCGTGAATTTGGTCGGGCTGAAGGTCAGACGGACGCGCGGGTTTTAGCGGGAAAGATTGCCGACCTGACGCTGATAAAGGGCGAGCCGGATTTCTCGGTTTTGCCCGGCCCAACGGGAGAGTTGAACCGGCTGTCGACGTTTCCAAGACCGCCGCTTCTGTGTCTCGGGCCGGGAAAACACGCTGTCGATCGGCAGGTCGCGGCGGTCAAGGCACTTGGCGGTAAAGCCATTGGAGTTGTGCAAAGCCTTGATGCTTCGGCGATTGCGTCGCTTCCGGACTTTGGCGGCTTAATCTGGTGGGGTGACACGGATCAGGCCCGCGCCTACGCCCGCGCCTTGGCGGATCGCGATGGCGCAATCATCCCTTTGCTGAGCGGCCTGCCGGACGCGGCTCATGTGCTGATGGAACGGCATCTTTGCGTTGACACAACGGCTGCCGGCGGTAACGCGAGTTTGTTGGCAGGGGATGTCTAATTCCAGCGTCGGAAAACGGGCGAGACGGTTGCTGAGTCAACTCCGCAGACCCGCAATGAAGCAGTGGCTAGAGCCGCGTGCGGCAGTTGCGCAAGTCGGAGCGTAATCGGCGATATGTTTTTGCGCGAGGCGCTCTTGCCGCGGAGCAGGGCCTTCATCGCAAAGGTGATTTCGGCTACGATCCTTGGCTGAATGAAGCGACCTGCCGGAACGGTTGCGCCATGCGCAAAGGC
>JBELFK010000006.1:18709-45808 GCA_042092935.1 Paracoccaceae bacterium
TTTCACTTGAGCGACTCCCAGACGTCTTTGATGACCTGCTCTGCCATCATTACGTCATCATATGTTGTGTCGAACTGGCCGACCTGAAACCTGATGACCTTGCGCCCGTTATGCGCACCTTGGGTCAGGTAGATTTTGCCCTGATCGTTGATCGCATCCACCAGTCTTTGTTGCGCAGCATCGTCTCCGGGGCAGCGGAATGAGAACAGACTGAAAATCGGGTCCAAGGTGATCTCAAACCCATCGAGGGCGCGGAGTCTCGCGCAAAGCTCTTCGGCCCATGCGACGTGGTTGCGGATGCGGGTGCGCAGCGCTTCAAGCCCATAAGAGCGCAGAAGAAACCACAGCTTGAGGGCGCGGAAACGGCGGCCAAGCGGGATCGTCCATTCAGAGTAATTGGTCACCGCACTGCCCGAGGTCTTGAGGTACTCGGGCTCAATCTTGAGCGTGTTCAGCTGCGGTGTGGCGTCTCGTAAAAACTGCACCGAGCAGTCGAATTGTGCACCGAGCCATTTATGCGGGTTGAAGACAATGCTGTCGTAATCTTCGACGCCGTTCCAAAAGGACTCGCGGAACTCGGGGCAGATCATCGCCGATCCGGCCCAAGCGGCGTCGAGGTGCGTGTATAGATCATAGGTTTTGGCGACGCTCATGACCGCGTTCAGATCATCGCTGGCCCCGACGCCAGTGCCGCCGGTGATGGCGATGATGCCCGCCGGCGTGTGGCCCGCGTTCAGATCGCTTTGGATCGCGGCCTCTAAGGCTTTCGTGTCCATTTCAAACCGCGCACCAAACGTCGGGATTTTGACCAGATTGGCTTGACCAATTCCAGCGACCCAACAGGCGCGGTCGATCGAGGAATGAACCTCTTGCGAGCAGTAGATGCGCAATTGGCCCTTACCCGAAAGCCCGTCTTTGTTGCCCGTGTAGTGCGTTGCCCGCTCGCGCATTGTCAGAACCGCCGACAGCGTGGCCGACGAGGCGCTGTCCTGAATGACGCCTGTAAACCCGTCAGGCAGGCCAAGCGCCTGTCGCAACCAGTCGACCATGACGCCCTCAACCTCGGTCGCGGCGGGCGAGGTTTGCCACAGCATGCATTGCGCTGCGACCGTGTTCACCAATTGCTCGGCGAGCATAGAGGGCGGGGTCGCATTGGCTGGGAAATAAGCGAAGAAGCGGGGATGCTGCCAGTGGGTCATTCCGGGCATCACGATGGCATCGAAGTCGGCCATGATGTTGGTCATGTCCTCGCCGACCTCGGGGGGTGAGGCTGGCAAGAGGGCGGCGACTTCGCCCGGTTTGGTCTGCGCACGCACGGGGCGATCCGCCAATGTTTTGTGATAGTCCGCCCCCCAGTCGGCGATCTGTTTGCTCCAACCCGCGTAGTCGTCCCAATTCATTGCGTGCTCCTGCCCATGGAATTATGCGTGCTCCGGCCTATCATGGGGCGATGATCGGGCTGGCCTTGAGGTCGGACCCTTTGGTGTCCACCTCGATAAACCTTGTCCCATGCTTGAACCATCTTTCGGGTGTCGCTACCACCCAAAGTGTCTGGCGCTCGGGGTCTTTCTGATCCCATTTGATCGGTTCTAGGTCCGGGTCCACGGCTTGGTAATCCGAGCAATAGATTTCAATCCGATGCTCGTCGGGATCAAGGATATAGAGGAAAAGGGCATTTGCAATGCCATGTCGCCCGGGCCCCCGCTCAATGTTGGTGACGTAGCCGGTTGTCGACATCAGATCGAGAAACTCCACTAAAGCAGCTAAAGCGATCGATCCGCAGCGGTTTTCTCCGCGAAACAAGGCGTATTTTTGGTGATTGGAATCGAGACGATCCATCTTGCGATGAAATTCAAGCGGAATGCCCGTCGTGTCAAAGGTGAGCAGCGTGCGCCCCGAGTTTTTTAGACAACCGGCTGATGACAGCGATTGAGATGGCCAGCGATCGGGCGACCAAGACCCCCATCGATGCGGCCAGGGCAATGAAAGTTCAGGAAACGGCCTATCAAAACGGAGCCAAGGTTCGCGTTTCGGGGCCGAACCCTTTCCTTTCGCCGCCCTTGGTTCTGGGTGAGGGTGATGCGTCTTCAATCTTGTCCGCCCTCGATGCCGGATTCGCGGCTTGTTAGAAGGTTGATCCGGCGGGCAGATGGCTTGGGCCATAGATCGTTAAATGTCTGTTGCGTCTTGCTCGGCCAACAAGCGCTCGGCAATCGCGGTTGTGTCATCCAGGTGGTCGTGAATGGCCTTGGCTGCGGCATTGGCGTTTCCCGACACGATCGCGTCACATATCGATTGCATATGCGCAGGACCAGGGCGCTTTCGATCCGTCGAAGACAGAGTCATCATGCGCAAACGGCTGATGCGCCCGTTCAGTCGCTGAACGATTTCCCATGCAACGTGGTGTCCGGCACCGTCAAAGATCTCGGCGTAGAAATCCGACGTCGCGCCGAATAATCCGCCGGGCATGGTGCCGGTAAATGCTTGCTTCAGCCGATCCAGCGCGGCCCTTAGTTTGGCCGCACGGTCTTCGGTTATTTCATCGGCGCATTTGCGGGCGGCGGCGGTTTCCAGCATGCGGCGGATGTCGTAGATTTGCTGCGCGTCCGTCCAGTTCATCGGTGCCACGATTGGGCCGCGCCCGGGCAGGATTTCAACAAGCCCCTCCGCTTCGAGATAACGAATGGTCTCGCGCACCACGGTCCGGCTGACGCCAAGTTGGTCACAAAGGGGCCGCTCGACAAGCCGCTCGCCTGGCTTGAAATGGCCCTCAATGATCGCGTCGCGGAGCCGATCCTGCACCATATCGCGCAGGGTCGCTGGCGGTTGTTCAATTCTGGAAAGGGTCTGTTCGGTCATAGGTGGCTGATACCATTCCCCCTTGGTCGAGGCAAGAATATTGACTTATGGTATGTTGGTATACCATAAGATTTGTGATGAGTCCAAATAGGTGCCACCATGCCCGCTGAAATCCGCAAAACCCTGCTTCACGTCGAGAACACGCTGATCGAAGGCGGTAAGCCCGCCGAGGTGCCTCTGAGAATGATTGCAGCCGTCGCTGTGATTAAAAACCCATGGGCCGGACAGGGGTTTGTCGAAGACCTGCGGCCGGAAATTCATGAGTGCGCCTCGGGTCTTGGTGAACTTTTAACTGCGATGGTGCTTGAGGCAGCTGGCGGTGGCGACAAAGTCGAAGGCTATGGCAAGTCGGCAATCGTCGGTGTGAACGGCGAGGTTGAGCATGCCTCGGCGCTGATCCACACTTTGCGGTTTGGCAATCACTACCGCGAGGCGGTCGGGGCAAAATCCTATCTGGCATTCACAAACACACGGGGGCCGGCAAATGCGCCACTGCAAATCCCTTTGATGGACAAGAATGATGGCGGGCGGCGAAGTCACTATCTGACGGTGCAATTGTCGGTCGCTGATGCCCCCGGACCCGATGAAATCGTCATAGCGCTTGGGGCATCCGTCGGAGGCCGTCCGCATCATCGGATTGGCGACCGCTACCAAGACCTTAAGGAGCTGGGCCATGACGTTGACAACCCTGCCGCTGTCTAAGCCTTTCGGAACGGTCGCTTACCGCGACGCGGGCGCAGGCGATGTCATCGTATTGATCCACGGCGTCGGCTTGCAATCCGCCGCGTGGCAGCCTCAGATCGAGGCACTATCGGCCTCGCATCGCGTGATCGCGGTCGATTTGCCGGGGCATGGGGGGTCGTCGGGATTGTCCGAAGATGCGCAACTGCCCGACTACGTTGAGTGGCTGCATGCCGTGGTCGGGGCGCTGGGGCTAAAAACCATTTGCCTTGCGGGTCATTCGATGGGCGCGCTCATCGCCGCCGGCTTTGCTGTGACCTATCCTGAGGCTTTGGACCGCGTCGCCTTGTTGAACGGCGTTTACCGTCGCTCAGACCACGCGCGGGCGGCGGTCATCGCGCGGGCCGAGCAATTGAGGACCTGCGATCTGGATGTCACAACACCCTTGGCGCGATGGTTTGGAGAGTCCCCTTCGGATCAGCTTGTACGCGCCAAGGTCGCCAGATGGCTCGGGTCGGTTGATCTGGACGGCTATGCCACGGCCTATGGGGCGTTTGCGCGCGGGGATGCCACTTATGCGGGCCGGTTGGGTGACATCCGCCATCCCTTCTTGACGATCACCGGCGACGGAGATCCAAATTCGACGCCAGACATGGCAAGAGCGATGGCCGATGCGGTTCCATCTGGCCGTGCTATGGTCATCAAAGGACATCGCCATATGGTAAATTTGACGGCGCCCGATCAGGTGAATGACGCGCTGAAATTTTGGTTGGCAATGGAACCCGAAGGAGTTTCGATATGACCCAGATTGATCCACGCGAATTGCGCAATGCGTTTGGGGCCTTCATGACCGGCGTGACCGTGGTCACCTCGCGGGACCACGACGGAAATCCGATTGGGTTCACCGCCAACTCATTCACATCCGTGTCGCTTGATCCGCCATTGGTTCTGGTGTGCCTTGCCAATAGTTCGCGGAATTTCGACGCGCTGTCCAACGCACAAGGATTTGCCGTCAACGTGCTGTCGGAAACGCAAAAAGACGTCTCCAACACGTTTGCCAAGGCCGTCGAGGATCGGTTTGCGTCCGTGCGCTGGCAAAAGGGGCCGCTTGGATCTCCGGTGTTTGAGGGAGTGTCCGCGTGGTTTGATTGCTCGATGTTTCAGACAGTGGACGCGGGCGACCACCTCATTCTGATCGGCAAGGTCGAGGCTTTTGAAAACAGCACGCATCCGGGGTTGGGCTATGTGCGCGGCGCTTATGTAACCCCCGCTGCCGAGGCTGAGGCACTGAGCAATACGACCCATCTGATGGTTTCGGCGTTAATCGAACACCAAGGCAGGGTTTTGCTGACGGACAACGGCAGTGGTCAGTTGACATTGCCCGAGGTCAAAGTCGGCAAGGAAGGGGCGACCGCCGCATTGAAACGTTTGATCGCCGCAAGCGGGGCCGACGCAGAACCCGGCTTCATTTATTCGGTCTACGAAGATGAAGCGCGCGAAACGCAGCATATCTCGTTCCTCTGTCAGGCCAGTGGTGACGCCACAGCCAGTGGCATGTTCACTGAGCTTTCCCAATCTACGTTGATGGACATCGCAGACCCCGTGGTTTGCACGATGCTTGAACGGTTCGCAGAGGAAAGCCGCATGGGGAATTTCGGCGTTTATTTTGGCAACCAGGTCAGCGGCAAAGTTCGCGCTGTGACACTAGGGAGTTGAGGATGAAGTTCTCGCTTTTCGCACATATGGAGCGCATTTCCTCGGATGAGGACCAAAAACAGCTTTATGACGAGTTCATCGAGTTGTGCAAAATCGCCGACGAGGGCGGCATGAGTGCCGTTTGGACGGGCGAGCATCACGGGATGAATTTCACCATTTCGCCGAATCCGATGTTGAATCTGGTGGATGTTGCCCGCCACACCAAGAATGTGCGCTTGGGCACAGGCACAATCGTTGCGCCGTTCTGGCATCCGATCCGTCTTGCGGGTGAAGCGGCCATGACGGATATCATCACCGATGGCCGACTTGATCTTGGCATTGCGCGTGGGGCCTATACCTACGAATACGAACGCCTGATGCCGGGAATGGACGCGTGGGAGGCAGGTCAGCGTATGCGTGAGTTGGTGCCAGCTCTGAAGGCACTCTGGCGCGGCGACTACGCGCATGAGGGCGAATTTTTTGAATTCCCGAAAACAACGTCATCGCCTCAGCCCGTGCAAAAGGACGGGCCGCCAATCTGGATTGCTGCGCGCGATCCGAACAGTCATGAATTCGCCGTTCAGCAGGAATGCAACGTGCAGGTGACGCCGCTTTGGAACGGGGACAAAGAGATCGCCGATCTCATGGAGAAATTCAACGCCGCCTGCACCAAGTTTCCTGAAAGGCCGCGCCCCAAGATCATGCTTTTGGTCCACACCTACGTTTCAGACAGTGAAGAAGATACCAAGCAGGGGGCAATCGAACTCAACCGGTTCTATTGTTATTTTGGCGCGTGGTTCATGAACAAGCGGGATGTTACACAAGGGTTGATCGACCCCTTGTCCGACGCCGAAATTGCGGCGCATCCCTTCTATTCGCCCGAAGCGATGGAGCGTGATTTGGTGATCGGCACGCCGGATACAGTCATCAAGCGCCTGAAAGCCTATGAGGCCTTGGGCTACGATGAATATTCGTTCTGGATCGACAGCTCGATGCCGTTTGAGCGCAAGAAGGCCTCGCTTTTGAGGTTTATCAACGACGTCATGCCAGCCTTTACTTAGGCCAGGACAGGGAACAAGAGATGCAGAGCTTTCAGCAGTATATCGGCGGGTCTTTCGAAGACGGCGGCAGCCAGTTTGGCAGCTTGGATCCGGCAAATGGAAAGGTTTGGGCGCAAATGCCGGCGGCCTCGGTTGCGGATGTTGACCGCGCCGTTGATGCGGCCGAGCGATCTTTTCAATCGGCTGACTGGGCATTGATGACGGCAACAGCGCGGGGCAAACTGCTGGCGCGTCTTGCCGATCTGATCGCCGAAAACGCGCCCAAATTAGCCGCGTTAGAGACCCGCGACACTGGCAAAATCATTCGCGAAACCAGCGCCCAGATTGCTTATGTCGCTGAATATTATCGCTATTACGCCGGTCTTGCCGACAAGATCGAAGGCGCGCATTTGCCCATCGATAAACCCGATATGGAGGTGTGGTTGCGCCGTGAGCCGATTGGTGTCGTGGCGGCAATCGTTCCGTGGAATTCTCAGTTGTTCTTGTCGGCTGTCAAAATCGGGCCCGCCTTGGCGGCGGGTTGCACCGTGGTCCTGAAAGCCTCTGAGGAAGGTCCGGCACCGATGTTGGAATTTGCCCGCATCTTCGATCAGGCAGGGTTTCCAAAGGGCGTCCTCAATGTGCTGACCGGTGGCCCAGACGTCGGCGCGGCCCTGTCGAGCCATGCCAAAGTTGCCCATGTGGCTTTTACCGGTGGTCCTGAAACTGCGCGTCATATCGTGCGAAATTCGGCGGATAATTTGGCGTCGACCTCTCTCGAATTGGGGGGGAAATCGCCGTTCATCGTGTTTGACGACGCCGATCTGGAAAGCGCTGTGAACGCACAGGTGTCGGGCGTGTTTGCGGCGACGGGTCAAAGCTGTGTCTCAGGCTCTCGACTGGTTGTGCAGGCCGGGATCAAGGATGCGTTTCTTGCGCGTCTAAAGGAAAAGGCCGAGGTCATTGTGATCGGCGCGCCGGACGACATGAAAACCGAGGTTGGTCCTTTGTGCACACGTCGCCAAGTGGACAATGCCGAACGCCTTGTGGCCCAGTCTATTGCGCAGGGGGCAAAGCTGGTGACCGGAGGCCAGGCGGTTGATCGTGAAGGCTTTTATTTCCCGCCGACCATCCTTGATTGCGACGGGGTGCCAGAGGCCGCAAGTCTTCACAACGAGTTTTTTGGACCTGTGCTTTCAGTGGTCAGTTTTAAAGACGAGGCCGAGGCTGTCGAAATCGCCAACGACACGAAATACGGGTTGGCGTCTGGGCTGTTCACCCGTGACTTGACGCGTGCCCACCGCATGATCCGCGCCATTCGCGCGGGGATCGTCTGGGTGAACACCTATCGCGCGGTCAGCCCGATTGCCCCGTTTGGGGGGCATGGATTGTCGGGCCACGGGCGAGAGGGCGGCATGGCGGCGGCCCTTGACTACACCAAGGTCAAGGCCGTCTGGTTGCGCACCAGCGACGCGCCGATCCCGGATCCGTTTGTGATGCGATAGGTGCGCGCCTTCACTTTGACGCCAGGATGATGTCCTCAACGGTTTTTGGGTGGTGGGTGATCGGCTCGTACCCGTCTTCGGTAATGATGAAACTGTCGCCGATTTGGGCGCGGAAATTGTCGGTGTTGACGGACCCGTCAACGGCAAAAACCATGCCGGGTTGAAGGATCGTCGTGTCGCCGGTCACCAACTGGGGCGTTTCAAGGAAACTGAACCCTGTCGCGCGGCCGCAGCGGAAGGGATACTCATAGCCTGCGTCTTGAATGACCTTGGCATATTCCGCGTGAACGCTCTCAGCCGTGACACCGGGGCGCAACGCGGCAAGGGCGGCTTGCTGGCTGGCCAGCGCGACTTCGTAGACTGCAACCTGCGCGGGGTCGGCCTGTCCGATCCAGAATGTCCGGTCAAACCCGAGTTTAAAGCGGTGAAAGTTGGTCATGCCGCAAAAGCACAGAAACACCGGTTCGCCGCGACGCATGATGCGCGTCGAGGCGCGGTGGTGGGTTTTTGTGATTGTATCCCCCGACGCCATGATCTGTAGAAAATGCGTGTTGGGTGACATGTCGGCGTCGTCGTAATGCGCCTCTAAAAGCGCGGCCGCTTTACGGGTTCCCGCTTGCGACGTTGCAATGGCCACTTCGTATTCGGGCACACCGTCGCCAATGGCGTCGCGACCGGCGGACATCATTGCCATGGCCACTTGACCGGCGTGTCGGGCAAGCTGAAGCTCTTGGTTCGACTTTATCATCCGCATGTTCGCAAGAATGGGCGTGGCAGAAACAAGCTGCGCGGTCTCGGTCAGGTCATCGACATAGGCGCGTACCAAGGGGGGCATATGATCGGGCTCGATAGCGATTTTTGCAACATCCTTCACTGACGCCGGAAGCTCGGCCCGCCATTCGTTTCCGGCCCCGTCGTTCCACGGCGCGATGCGATCGACACGGGCGTTGGCCTGCGCGGCGATGACGTCGATTGTGGGCGTTATCAGCAAGCTGGGCCCGTCGCGGTGGACGACGAGAATTGTGGGTCGGCCAAATTCCATATGGAGGTAGTCATAATAGCCGGTCAAATAATAGACATTGTCGTCATCAGTTATCAGGGCGACGTCGATGCCTGCCTTTGACAGCCGCGCGCGAAATTCAGTCATTCGTTTTTCGAACATGCTATTCTCCGTTGTCAGGTTGAGCTGGGCAGGCGTTCGCGCACCAGTTGGACCCAAAAATCCCGACCGATCGGGATCAGGGCGTCGTTAAAATCATAATCTGACGCGTGAAGTGGTTGGCCGTGCGGTCCGGCCTCGCCGTTTCCGAGCAGCAGAAAACACCCCGGAACGGCGGCAGAAAATTGCGCGAAGTCCTCAGAAAAGCTCATCGGTTCGCGCGATCCTAGCGTGTCGAGACCCAAGGAATTGGCCGCGTCAATGACGGCCCTTGTCGGTTCCGGAGCGTTGATCGTTTCAATGAATTCAGCGTCAAACTTGACGTTGACCGAGACCCCATGTGCTGCCGCGATGCCTTGGGCGATCTGGTGCATCAATTGCGAAACCTGTTCACGATCCGCGGCCTGTCTTGCCCGTACATCACCCTTTAGTGTTGCCGTGCCGGGCAAAACATTTCGCTGGCCGTCGGTCAGAAATTCGGTGACCGACACGACGACCCCTGCGCCGGGCGCAAGTTTGCGTGAAACGATTGTTTGCAAGGCCTGCACGATCTCAGCGCCAATGGTGATCGCATCGCGACCGACGTGCGGCATCGAGGCATGGCCGCCTTGACCGATGATCTCAATCTCAAACAGGCTTTCGCTGGAACATATCTGGCCCACCCGCGTCGAGATCTGGCCGACGGGCGCGCCGGGGAGGTTGTGAATGGCGTAGATTTCTTCGACTGGAAACCGATTCAGGATGCCTTCGTCGATCATCGCCTTTGCCCCGAGACCGTGTTCCTCGTTCGGTTGGAAGATGAACACAATGGTTCCGTCAAATTCGCCCTCGGACGCAAGTTTTTCCGCAGCCGCGATCAGCATCGTCATATGTCCATCGTGTCCACAAGCGTGCATCGTGTCGGCGGTTTGCGAAACGTGGTCATGGCGGCTGGTTTCGGTGATTGGCAACGCGTCCATATCGGCGCGCAGAGCAATGGCGCGGTTGCCGGTTCCTCGCTTTAGAACGCCCACGACACCGACGCCTGTATGCACCTCAAGTCCGAGGTCGATCAGAATTTCGGCCACGCGGGCCTTGGTCTTGTGCTCGGCAAACCCCAGCTCAGGCGCGCGGTGAAACGCGTGGCGCAATTCAACAAGGTCTAGTTTCGCCATCAATCGTCCCCTCCACTTCGGACGTTGACCGAAAGGGCCTCAAAGGCCTGTCCCAAATCTGAGATAAGGTCGTCGGTATCTTCAAGACCAATGTTGAGGCGAACAATCCGCCCGCCGAAATTTTGGTTTGGACGGTCCAGATCTGGATACACAACGGCGAGGCTATTCACGCCGCCCCAGCTTAGGCCGATTTTGAAGACCTTGAGGGTATCAATCATATGCATAACGTTTTCAGCGGGGACACGTTCGGTCACTGTGAACGAGAATACGCTGGACGATCCCGAAAAGTCGCGTTGCCAATGGCTGTGACCGGGGCACGACGGAAATGCGGGATGCAAGACCGCATCGACAAGCCGGTGTTCGTTTAGCCAATTCGCAACCTTCAGGGTCGAACGTTCCAGCGCATCCAGTCTTACAGCCAACGTCTGCAAACCACGCAGTGCAAGACTACAATCATCGGGAGACACGGCGAGACCGAGTTGCTGGTAGATTGGTCCCAACTTTGCATAGGCCTTTGGATCGCGTGCTGACACTGATCCAAGCAACAAGTCACTGTGACCGCCAACGTATTTCGTAAGCGCCTGCATGCTGACATCGACACCATGTGCAAAAGCGTCAAAAAGCACGCCTGCGGCGTAGGTGTTGTCCAGTGCGACGGCGACGTCTTTTTCATGGGCGGCCGCTGTAATTGCGGGGATGTCCTGAACCTCCATAGTCACAGACCCGGGGCTTTCGCACCAAATCAACGCCGTGTTGTCGCGGATCAGGTCAGAGATGTTGTCCCCGATAAGGGGATCGTAGGGCTCAACCTCAACATTCAGACCGCGCATCAAACCTTCGGCCATTGCCTTGTTCGGACCGTAGGCCGAGTAGGGCACCAAGGCATGGCTGCCGGCCTGACAATATGACAGGTAAATCAGCGCGATCGCCGCCTGACCGCCGGGGACGATAAAGGTTTCATGCGCGCCTTCAATGCCAGCGATGCGCGAGGCCAATTCCAGCGCCGTCGGCGTGCCGTAAAGCCCGTAAGTGTATCCGTTTTCGGCCTGTTTCCAGTCGTCGGACACCGACGCCTGATCGTCAAAGACAACGGTGGACCCCCGATAGACGGGTGTCGCCAGCGAGTTGTAATCCCGTCTGGCCTGAGGCGTTGGATCTAAAAGTTTCGTGCGCCAATTCATACTGGTTTCCTATGATCCCATCTTTTGCCGGTCGAGATTGACATAATCGAACATGCGGTCCGCGGTCTCGATCCGCAATCCAAGACTGCGAAACTGTGCCTCATACGGATCGGTCATAGGATCGGGATTGAGGCCGGGGCCCTGCGTGTAATCAATTCAGCCCCATCGGCACGGACAATCAAGTTTTCTTCGTGAAGCATCATTTTGCCGGGCGCGAAATCGTAGCCGGGTTCGATTGCCAGAACCATACCCTCTTGCAGCACTGTTTGATCTGTGGGCATCAGCGATGGCCACTCGGTGTTGTGGAGACCGACGCCGTGCCCCATGCGCCCGACACCACCCCCTGTTGCGCCGCCTGAGGCCAAAACGTCCGCCATTGCTTGCCATACGTCGCACGCGCGAGCGCCCGGCCGGACGGCTGCGATCCCCGCATCCGTGGCTTTGTAGGCCAATTCGTAGGCCTTTTGGGTCGCCGCGCTGGGCTGTCCAATGGCAAAATTGCGGTCAAAATCGCAATAGTAGCCGTCGATCTCGGCACCCGTATCAATGAAAAGAACATCGCCTTCGACCAACGGGCGATCGTTGGGAAATCGAATAGCGTCGTCCGAACCGTCCTGGCCGGCGGTTGAGACGATATAGGGCACGGTGTCGGCCCCGCGGGACAGCACGTCCAATCGATAGGCCTGCAAGATTTCGCGCTCGGACAGGCCTGCACGGGCGATGTTGGGCATGTTGTCATAGGCGTCTGCGACCAGTCCGCAGATGAATTTGTGCTTGGCGATCTCACGCTCGGATTTCACCATGCGCAGGGCGCGCAGAATGTCGGTCGAGTCTGTCGTTTCAATGCTACCCAAGGCACCCCGCAACATGGCGACGTCGTTTGCTGGCATGCGCAAATGCGTTTCTGGTCCCATGGGAACCCCGATACGCTGATGTTTCTTGGCGAAGCCTTTCAATGTATCGGCCAAAAGACTGATGCCTTCGTCCTCTGGGTTGGGCGAGGCCCAGATCCGCACATCGTCAATCCAACTGAGCGACAGCGCGTTTTCCCCGATGCTCGGAATGACGGCGATAGGTTTGCCGGTTGCGGGAATAATCAGGAACCAAGGCCGCGTGGGGCTCTGCCAGAAATTGCTTTGAAATCCGGCAAAATATGTGAACTCGCGCTCGGTCATGAACAGCAATGCATCCAGCGAGTCGCGTCGCATCAAGCGTTGCGCGTTTTGCACACGGTTTTCATATTCTGAGACCGGAAATCCACGGGTGAAACTCATGTCACTGCTGCCTTGTTTTCGCTCGTCTGCAACTTGAACAATTGCCCAAAACCGTCGATTTCGTCTTCAATGCCCGCCAACCGCAACAGATGCCATGCCATCGCGTGGTTGCTTGCTGTGACGGGTTTGCCCAAGATTTCTTCGGCTTGCTCAATTATTCCTGCGGCGCGCAAACTTGTGCAGGATATGAAAACGCCATCGACGTCTTCCGCGCTGCCGATCGAGACTGCGGCGTCCAAAATCGCCTCTGGTGAAATACGGCCCACCACCTCGTCGCTGTCTTCGTAAAAAGACCCGACGGTGACGATTTCGATCCCTGCCGCCTCAAAGCGGTCTTGCATCGCTTGCGTCACGTCGGGGGTGTAGGGGGTGACAAGGCCGAGACGTTTGACGCCCAAGACCTTGAGTGCCGCTTTTGCAGCGGCCAATGGATTTGACGAGGCAACGCCCGGGTGCTTGCCATTCAATATCTCGGCCACGCGGTCTTCGCCGATAATGGTTGACCCCGAGGTGCAGCCGTATCCTATCGCGTCAAGGTTAAGGTATTGGGGTAACAAACCAGCGGCAATTGGCAGTTCCTTTTCCATGTTTGCCAGAGTCTCGGGCGTGATGACGGCGTCATTGGCAAGTCGGGCGTGATAGACCGACACGCCGGAAAGATGCGTCATCAAACGCATCTCCCATTCCATCGTTTGATCGGATTCAAGCACCAGCAAGCCGATCCGTGCGCGAGCGCCCGCGCCTTCATCCATCGCGAAATTCAGGCGTGTAATCTCAGCAATCGGTGATGTTTGACGAACCATAAAAGCATCCCTTTTGGAATGAGGCTAGCCCCAGACCGATAGGGGGTGCTAAGCGAAAAGCGACGTGCGCTTGGGCGCTTTCGTCAACTACCCGCAGCAGGAAAACACGCGATCATGTTTCAGCGGGTTGTCCCGATCGATGTCTTCTTCAAGCTCGCGCGCATAGCGATGCCCGGCAAAAACAGCGGCTGCAATGATGCCCGGCGCGTCGCAGTCGCCGATTTTTGCGAGCGATTTAATGCTGGTGCCATCCTGAAAGGAAGGATGCGCAATCAGGTCGTGATAGAGACTATCGTTCGGCTGGCGTGCGGTGACCATTACGACTGAGTCAGCTTCATGCGATGTCTCGCGCGCCGTGTAGTTGCATTGATAGGTTGCCGTTCTGCCATCAAACGCGGTCAGGCTTTTGGACACGATTATGTCGACACCCAACTCCATCAACCTGCTTTGAGCACGCCAGCGATCCATAGTGTAGGCCCCCCAGCGTGAAACGACATCCTCAGGTGTCGTCAGCGTGACGTCCAAGCCTTTTAGGCGCAAATTTTCGGCAATGACGGTGCCCATGTAGTAGTGATCGTCGTCATAGACGATGGTTTTACCCTCGGGGATATTTCCTGCCATTATGTCGTCCGGCGTGAAAACGTTCGGCGCGTTTTTGATGGCATCGATGCCCGCAAGCGCGTTCGCGCCATAGCCGTCACGTCGCCAGCGTGCGCCGGTGGCAATTGCAACATGGTCGGGGGCGATTTCAAAAATCTGCTCTGCGGTTAGGGCGCTTTCGCGATAGACCTCAACGTTTTCAAGTTTGTCGATCTGACCAAGGCGATAGTCGCGCACGCGCGACCATTGACGCAAACCGGGTAATTCGGATTCAAGGCTGACCCGCCCCCCAAGGTCGCGCGTCGCTTCGGCCAGCATGACGGAATACCCGCGTTTGCCCAAGGCATGGGCGGCCTCAAGCCCTGTCGGCCCGGCCCCGACGACGAGAACGCTGCTGTTTGAGCGCTTCACGTTGATTGTCTCGGGGTGCCAACCGCGGCGCCATTCCTCGCTCATGGTCGGATTTTGGGTGCAGCGGATCGGCACGCCTTTTCCGTCACCGGTGTAGCAAATGTTGCAGCCAATGCATTCGCGAATATCTTGGGGGCGACCCTCCCTGATTTTGTTTGGCAGAAACGGATCCGCGATGGACGGGCGTGCAGCGCCGATGAAATCCATCACACCGCGTTTGATTTGACTGACCATGGCGTCGGGAGAGGTAAAACGACCCACCGAGACCACGGGTTTGCTGGTCAGCGATTTTATCGACGCCACATAGGGTTCAAGCGCCCCTTCGGGCACAAAGCGCGACAGGCCCATTTCCAAGGAATAGTCGCTGACGTTGATGTCCCAAAGATCGGGGAGTTCGCCGAGATGGCCAAAAATTTCCTCGGTTTCGCCCGGTATCGGTTTGCCGTCCGGACCGCCACCACCGTTCGTTTCAGCCGAGAAGCGGACAGCAACCGCCATTTTGTCGCCGACGGCGTCTTTGGTGTCTTCAATGATTTCGCGGAGCAGGCGAATGCGGTTTTCCAATATGCCGCCATACGCGTCGGTCCGGTGGTTCATCTTGCCCGACAAAAACTGAGACAGCAGGTAACCGTGTGTGGCGTAGACATACACAATATCAAACCCAGAACTTTTTGCCCTAAGTGCCGCGTTTCGATGCCATCGCCGCACGTCGCGAATGTCCGAGCGGTCCATGGCGCGACATTGCAGCGGGTTTCCATCGAGGTTTGGCAGGTTGCCCGAGCTTAAAGCGACTTCGCGGGTTTCAAGGTTGGCCATGCGTGCGCCACCAAGGCACAGCTCGACCCCTGCAAGCGCGCCGTGTGCGTGGATCTTGTCGGTTGTCAGGTGATGCGCTCTTATATCCCGATCATCCCAAAGCGTCGCGCTGGGATATGGCAGGTCATCCGACGACGGGTGGACAGAACAGTATTCGGTGTTGATAACGCCCCAACCGCCTTCGGCCTTTGAACCGCGAAGCCCGGCCAGAATTCTTGGCCGCAAGGCCCCGCTGCCGGTGCAGTGGGGCACTTGATAGAACCGGTTTTTCGCGGTGACAGGGCCGATTTCAACCGGCTCAAAGAGTATGCTGTAGGGCGATCCTGTCATGTCATTCCAGATCCTGATGGCGGGTTACATGGGGTGCGCGCAACTACCCTTTTTCGGCCATTTGCTGATCCTGCAAGTCTCGTTTGTGTTGGCGGTACATTATCAGAGCCGCGATGGCGACGCAGCTCGCGACAACGAGGATAATGATGGTGGCCAAGGCATTGATGTCGGGTCGCAGCCCCAATCGAATGCGCGAGAATATCAGGATCGGTAGCGTATTTGCGCCGGGGCCGGTGACGAAACTTGCGATAACAAGGTCATCCAAGGACAGCGTGAACGCCAGCAACCAACCCGAAACGAGTGCCGGTGTCAGGCGCGGAAGCGTGATCGCGGTCAGCACCTTGAAGGGTTTGGCGCCCAAATCCTCGGCGGCTTCCTCAAGGTCTTGCCCCATGCCGGTCAGACGTGCCTGCACGGTGACGGCGACATAGGCCAACGAGAACGTTATATGCGCGATTGTGATCGTGGTGAAACCACGTTCGGAGGGCCAGCCAAACATTTGCTGCAACGAAATGAACAACACCAACAGAGAAAGACCTGTGATGATCTCGGGCATCACAAGCGGCGCGACGAGCATGCCGCCGAACAATGTTCTTCCGCGAAACCGGCCAAAGCGGACCATCGCCAAGGCGGCGAGGGTGCCAAGAATAGTGGCAAAGGTTGCGTTCACAAATGCAATCTTCAGGCTAAGCGAAACCGCATTCCAAACGTCGGGGGATTCAAAGAGAACCTTGTACCAGCGGGTCGACCATCCGCCCCAAACGGGGACGAGTTTTGAGTTGTTGAACGAGTAGATCACCAACAGGATCAGCGGGATGTACATAAACGCCAGCCCGAGCGTAATCATGACAGTCAAAAAGCGTGAACGACCGTGCATAGCTATTGCCTCTCTGTTGATTTGCCTTGGAAGTGCTGGAAAACGATGATCGGAAGCACAAGCAAGAAGAGAAGAATGATGGCGACCGCCGAGGCAACCGGCCAGTCGGTATTGCGAGAGAATTCGTTGTAAAGCACGCGGCCAATCATCTGGACATTGCCGCCGCCCAGCAGGTCGGGGATGACGTATTCACCAGTTGCCGGAATGAACACAAGCAGAGACCCTGCGACGATTCCTGGAATTGTAAGCGGTAATGTCACCTTGAAGAACGTGTTGGTCGGGCGCGAACCAAGGTCGGCGGCGGCCTCGTTCAAGCTGCCATCCAGCTTTTCCATGTTGGCGTAGAGCGGCAGGATCATGAATGGAAGGTAGGTGTAGACAATGCCAACAAAGACCGCGAATTCGGTGTATAGCATGCGGATTGGATCATCGATGATCCCCAGCCAAATCAACAAGTTGTTGATCGTACCCTGATCGGCAAGCAGGCCCATCCACGCGTAAACCCGCAGCAAGAAGGACGTCCAGAACGGCAGAATGATCGCAAACAAAAGCAGAGGCTTTGCGGTCGGACCCGAGCGCACAATCCCGTAAGCGATCGGATAGCCGATGAGCAGGCACAGGATTGTCGATGTGACGGAAATTTTTAATGAATTGACGTATGTATCGAAATACAGATTGTCCGTCATGATGTAGGCGTAATTGTCGAAGACCAATCGGATGGTCATAATTCCGCTGTCCGTCCACTCGATCATATCGGTAAACGGGGGGCTGGAAATTCTCAGTTCCGCCAGGCTGATCTTCGCAACGATGAAGAACGGCGTCAGAAAAAACAGCAGCAGCCAGACATAAGGGATAAAGACGACAATCCCGCGCCAGTTCGACTGGGCCATTTGGCTTAGCCGGACACGAAGGGATGTCCTTTGATCGGCTTGCGGATGATCGGGTAGCGCGCTCATGAGTTCAGCAACATCGCGCTGGACGGTTCCCAAGTCAGAAAGACCTCATCCTCCCATGTCATGGCGAGTGTGCGGCTGGATGGGCGGATCTGGTTTGGCGAGGTGACGTCAATGATCTGACCCGATGCAAGACGGACTTTGTAAATCGACGTGTCGCCAAGATAGCCGATCTCGTCAATTTTGCCCTGCGCCTGATTGGGACCAGTGGTCTCAGGTGGCGTCTTGCTGATTGAAATTTTCTCGGGGCGGACGGCGACCCAAATTTGGTTGCCCTCAACGACTGAGTGACCGTGGTCGATGAAGACCTCGCCAACGTCTGCGTCAACTTTGACGTGATCCGAGCCGCTCTCGGTGACACGACCCTGAAAGAAATTCGCTGACCCGATGAAGTCCGCGACCATGCGGGATTCGGGGAATTCATAGATCTCGGTCGGGGTGCCAATTTGGCGGAACCGGCCGGTTTCCATAATCGCCATGCGGGTGGAAAGCGTCATCGCCTCTTCCTGGTCATGCGTGACCACGATGAAGGTCACACCAACCTGTTCCTGAATGTTGGCCAACTCAAATTGAGTTTGCTTGCGGAGTTTTTTGTCCAGAGCTGCAAGCGGCTCGTCGAGCAAAAGTAACTTGGGTTCCTTGACCAACGAGCGCGCAAGAGCAACGCGTTGGCGCTGGCCACCGGACAATTGCTGCGGTTTGCGTTTCTTGTAGTCTTCCAGTTCGACGAGTTTCAGAATTGCATGAACACGGTCGCTGATTTCGCTTTTGTTCATACCGTCTTGTTGCAGGCCAAACGCGATATTCTTTTCAACGCTCATATGTGGAAACAGCGCATAGCTTTGGAACATCATGTTTGTGGGGCGCTCATAGGCGGGCACGTTTGACATGTCGAAGCCATCAATCAAGATCGAGCCACTTTCAGGAAATTCAAATCCTGCCAGCATGCGTAGCAAGGTACTTTTACCGCAACCCGAGCCGCCCAAGAGGCAAAACAGCTCGCCTTGGTAAATCTCAAGGTCGATGTTGTCGACCGCGGTCACATTGCCAAATTTCTTGGTCAGGCCCCGAATTTCAACAAATGGTTTGTTGTTTGCGCGGTTCAGCCACGGCGTATTTGTGTCAGAGGTTTCCACAACTAAATCGTACCTTAGATTGGTATTTTGGGGATTGTTTGGCAGCGGCGGGAAAATCGCGCCACTGCCATTGTTCAACCTGGTTTGGCGATCAGTTGCCAGCCTTGAAGTTTGTCCAGGTCCGCGTCTGCAAACGCTCGACTTTTGGCGGCAGAACAGCGGTTGTGTACATTTTGTCAACCTGCGCCGAGGTCGGGAATGCGGCAGGGCTAGACGTCACTTCTTCGTCCACCATTGCCTTGGCGGCCAAGTTTGCTGTGGCGTACCAAGTGTAGTTACTATCCGCCGCGCCAACTTCCGGACGCATCATGTAGTTCAGGAACAGATGTGCATCATCGACGTTTTCCGCGTCGGCTGGAATGACCCAACCATCAATCCAAAGCTGCGCTTTGCCTTGTCCTTCTGGAAGGAAGAAATCCAGAACAACGCCGGTGTTTGCTTCTTCGGCGCCAGACATCGCCAAAAGCCCGTCTGGACCCCAGGTTGTCGAGACGCAGAATTCACGCTGCGGCATACGCTGGTAGGCATAGTTGTCGAATGTTTTGATGTAAGGGCGAATTTTGGCGAGCATCTCGCCGACCGCTTCGTAATCCTCGGCATTTGTCGAGTTCGGGTCCAGCCCGAGATAGGCAAGTGCCATCGGGATGATGTCGCCCGGAGAATCCAGGAAGGAAACGCCGCATTTTGACAACTCGGCCATGTGAACCGGATCGAACACCATATCCATTGAGCCGATTGGCGCGTCTGGGTAAGTCTCAAGCACCAATTCTTCGTTATAGGTCACGCCGTGCGTTCCCCACATGTAGGGAATAATGTGTTTGTTGCCCGGATCCCAGTCGCTGGCCAATTGGGCCATGAGCGATGGATCCATGTTTACGATGTTGTCGAGTTTGGATTTGTCCAGCTCGGCAATGATGCCGGCTTTGATAAGACGCGCAACGTCGCCTGCCGCGTGGGATACCACGTCGTATCCGCTGTTTCCGGCCAGCAGCTTCGCATCAATCGCCTCGGCGGAATCGTAGGCGTCGTAAATCACCTTAATTCCGTATTCGGCTTCAAAGTTTGCGATGGTTTCTTCACCAATATACTCGCCCCAGTTCGTGACTTTCAGCACACGTTCCTGAGCATATACCGATCCCGCCATCAAGGCGGTCGCGGTAACTGTGACGGCAAGGCCCGTCCAAGTGGTTGTTTTTTTCATGATCTAAGATCCTCTCCCGGTTTTGACATTCAACCCCAATTTCAAAGCCTGTTTTGACGTAGAAGTCGTTTGCTTCTCATTTGACTAAACTGTCAATCGTCCTGAATGTAAGCGTGAAAATTCGGGCGGGTCGCGGACAAGCTAAGCAGAGAGTTGGGCAACTGTCGATAAAAAATAGCAAATTTGATCAAATTATTGAGGCCAAGCCCAAATAGAGGACATATGAGGAAACATACGGCAATTTGACTCGGGTATGGCACGGGATGACGTTCCGCATATCCTCTGGCCAGTTGGCGCGCTTTATCGTGGGTTGGGTTTCAAAGGCGCAGTGTTGCCATGGCAACGATGTTTGGTAAGGTTCTGGCGGGTCATTGCGTGGGCAACCCAACGGACGACTACTTGCCACTCACTCCGCTGTCCAAAATTCCGTTCAACTGGTTTCGAACTCAGGGAATTACGATTGCGATGACGTGGAATCGGCTGTTGGATGCGACAAGGCCCTAGCGCCGTCGGTGGCTGGATAGAAACATAAGAAGGTGTGCTGATTTGAGAGATACGCGTATCCCCAACGATTGGGACCGCCGTGGATTGCCCGGGTGGTGTTACCATAGTGCCGAGTTGCTGAAGCTGGAAAAGGAAGAGGTCTTCAAGACGCATTGGCAGATTGTCTGCCATGTCTCGGACATTCCCAAAAACGGCGATTTCCAAACGCTCGATCTGTGTGGCGAGCGGGCCATCGTATTACGAGACAACGCAGGCGATATCCGCGCTTTTCACAACACATGCCGACATCGGGGGTCGCGTCTGGTCAGCAAGGATCATGGCAATTGCCCAAGCGCGATGATTTGCCCGTTTCATGGCTGGGTCTACAATTTGGACGGCACATTGCGGGGGGCGGCAAGACCGGATTCATACCCTCCGTTGGACAAAAACGAATTTGCCCTTCGCACGCTAGAGCATGAGGTTTGGAACGGCTTTGTCTTTGTCCGATTCAAACCCGGACCGCAGCCAAGCGTTGCAGAGTTGCTGAACCCGTTCGCGGACGAGGCCGCATCCTATCGCATGCAAGAACAGGTTCCGACGGACGGGATTTGGGCGGAAACGTCGCCCGTCAATTGGAAGTCGGTGCGCGATGTGGATAACGAGGGTTACCACGTCGCGATGGCCCATCCGGCGTTGCAGGATCTATATGGGTACACCTACTCGGACGAGCCTTATGTCGATGGGATTAGTCGATCCGAGGGCAAATATACACCATCAAAGGGCCGGCGTTGGGCTGTTCGCAACTACAAAAAGCTCTCGAAATCACAGGAGTTTCTACCAGAAGCCCAAAGACAAAGTTGGATCTACTACGGAATTTTCCCGAACGCTGTCATTGCCGTTACACCCGAAACATCGCTGTTTTATCAAGAGCTTCCGATTTCGACCAATGAAACGGTTATCAGATCAGCCACATACCGATACGCAAACGAAGATCGCCAGCAACGGGCGGCTCGGTATCTGGCAAGTCGCATTGATCGCGAAACGGTTGTCGAGGATGTGCAGCTAACCATCTGGTCGAATGAAGCTATGGCGTCCGAATTCTTCCAAGGCTTTCATCTGTCCGATCTGGAATACGGTGTGCGATCTCATCACGACCATCTGCGGGCCGTTTTGCCGATTTATAACGTCGAAAGCGCCCCGAACGAGGATGATGTTCGGGCATTGAACGACCGGCTTTTGGCCGACGTTGTTGAATGAATACTGACCCCGACGAATATGCAGGCCAGGTCGCTCGGCTGAATTGTGAGGTCGGAGCGGAAGGCTCAGGCAAAATACGCTATGCAGCAGCAATGTATTTTTATGCAATCGGAGAACTCCCGCCACAAATTCTCGAAATTTACCGGCGTTGTTGCAATGACGACCGCGAAGATCCAGTGGACTTGGCGCGGTTCGAGGACATTCCGGTAAGTGGCATAATACCCCTGTCCGGGCGCAGGCCGTGACATCGTTTTCATCTAACCCTGACGTCGTGATTGTCGGAGCCGGAACCGCGGGTTTGGCGGCAGCCGACCAATTGCAAAGGGCGGGGATTGACGTTGTTGTGCTTGAAGCCGCCGGTCACATTGGCGGACGGTGCTACTCTGACGCCACGCTCTACGAAATTCCCTTCGACATGGGAGGATCATGGCTGCATTCAGCGGACATCAATCCGCTTGCGAAGATTGCCGAAGGAAGTGGCGTCCGGCTTCACAAAAAGCCATGGAGTGATTGCACTTGGGTGACGTCAAACGGGCAAGCGCTGCCGCAGGAAAGTATCGATGGATACAATCGCTACGTTCCAAAAATGTGGCAAGCCGCGCGGGATGCGGGCAGGGGCGGCGTGGACAAACCGCCCATCGACGTCATGCCAAAGTCTCGTTGGCGCGAAACCGCGAAGCTGTTGATTGCGCCAATGCAAGGCGGAGATTATGACGACACCTCGGTTCACGACATCGCGCGGTACGATCATACCGACGAAGATTGGCTGGTGGACGGTGGGTTGGGGGCGTTTGTCACCGGCTTGTTTGCGGACGTGCCTGTGCACCTCAATTGTCCCGTAACGGCAATTGATAGCTCAGGACCGCGGGTCGGCGTTGTGACAGCAAAGGGAACCCTTTGGGCGAAACACGCCATCATAACGGTTTCAACAGGTGTTTTAGCAGCCGACGCAATTAAGTTTACGCCCCCGTTTCCTGATCGAAAGCTGGCGGCGATTGAACAGCTTCCGATGGGGCTTTTGAACAAGATCGGGTTGGATTTCGATCCTGCGTGGCAAGAGGCGCATCAAGGCGACATGGCAGACTACCACGTTGGCGATGAAGCCTTTTGCACGATTTTGTTTGGGTTTTTTGACACCAGTCTTGCGGTTGGTTTTGTGGCCGGTCGCTTTGCCGATCAATTGGAACGTGAAGGGTCAAACGCGGCGACCGCGTTTTGCCTTGAGGCGTTGCGCAATATCTTTGGCAATGACGTCACCAAACATGTGCGTGGCACCAACGAAACGCGGTGGCGAGACACACCCAGCGCAGTTGGTGCCTATAGTTTCGCACGGACCAAAGGCGCGGGGTCCAGATCGGTGTTTGCTGAACCTATCGACGACAGGCTGTTTTTCGCCGGAGAGGCGACGAGTGCGACGGCTTATGCGACGGTGCATGGGGCCTATCAAACGGGTTTAGATGTGGCGCGACAGATTATCGAACTTGGCAATCGTTAAGGTGCACAAAGGCCGGACCTTCGGTCTATCGGGAAATGATCTCGAAATTCGGGTGACAATCCAATTTGCCTGCATATGGTCAGATTGGGGCCGAGACAACATGCAACATAAGCGTTTTGGTATGCGTACAATTGCGGGTCGCGTCAGGCCAAAAAGACGTCACTAAAGAGGGCAGGGATCAAAAGTGGACCGTGCAGACATTGTTCATAGCGCTTTTCTAAAACGTTTAGCCGACGCTGATTTTCCGAAGGGCGCCGCGCCGGTTGGGCCCTTGGGTGGGCCCGAAGCTGTAGAGATTTTCAGGGCCCAGTGCCTCAGTCGCAATCTGGATCGACGGTCGCGCAAGATGCAGGCGGCGGGCGAGGGGTTTTACACCATTGGGTCGTCCGGCCATGAAGGCATGGCGGCGATTGCCTCGGCTTTGCGCCCCGATGACATGGCGTTTTTACATTATCGTGACGGGGCCTTTCAGGCTCGTCGCTCAGCAATGGTCGGGGACGCGTCACCGGCTTGGGATATGCTGCTCAGTTTTGCCACGGCCAAGTCGGACCCTATATCCGGTGGACGACACAAGGTGCTCGGGTCCAAGGCGCTTAATATTCCGCCGCAGACATCAACGATTGCCAGCCATTTGCCCAAGGCGGTCGGGGCCTCCTATTCCATCGGAGTGGCGCGCCGTCGGCCGCCTGAGCATAAGACCCTGGCGGATGACGGCATCGTTATGTGCGCGTTTGGGGATGCGTCGGCCAATCACTCAACCGCGCAGGGGGCGATAAATTCGGCCTGCTGGACATCTTATCAGTCGCAACCACTGCCGTTGCTGTTCGTTTGCGAAGACAACGGAATCGGGATTTCCACAAGAACACCTCATGGCTGGATCGAAGCGAATTTCGCGAACAAACACGGCTTGAAATACTTCGCGGCCAATGGACTCGACATCTTCGAAACCTATCGGGTGGTGTGTGAGGCCGCGGATTATGTGCGGACGCGCAAAAAGCCAGCTTTCCTGCATCTCTCGGTCGTGCGTCTCTACGGTCATGCGGGCGCGGATATTCAGCAAAGCTATCTGGACAAGACCGTCTTCGAAAAATGGGAAAGCGACGATCCGCTTCTTCATTCGGTGCGTCTTTTGATCGAGAGTGGCACTCTGACGGCAGAGGGTGCGTTGGCGATCTACAATGATGCCGAGAGCGAATGCACCCGCCTTGCCGCCGAGGTCGTAAAACAGCCGAGACTTGAAACCGCGCAAGAGGTCATGGCCTCAATCATTCCACCAAAGCGCAACTGCAAACCCACCAATGGCCCCGGCGCTGAGGCGCGCGGAAAGGCGTTTGGCGATGATCTCAGGCTATTGGGTAACCCGCAGCCCATGTCCCGTCTTATCAATTGGGCGCTGACGGATCTGATGCTTTCGCATCCCGAGATCATTTGTATGGGTGAGGACATTGGTCGCAAGGGCGGTGTCTATGGCGTCACGCAAAAACTATGCGACAGGTTTGGACCAGATCGAATGATCGATACGCTGCTTGATGAGCAATCGATCCTCGGGTTGGCGATTGGCATGGCCCATAATGGCTTTATCCCAATCCCCGAGGTGCAATTCCTTGCGTATCTTCACAACGCCGAGGATCAAATCCGCGGCGAGGCGGCGACATTGCCGTTCTTTTCAAACGGTCAGTTCACCAACCCGATGGTGCTGCGCGTCGCAGGTTTGGGCTATCAAAAGGGCTTTGGGGGACATTTCCACAATGACAATTCTTTGGCCGTATTGCGGGACATCCCCGGTGTAATTATCGCTTGCCCGTCACATGGGGCGGATGCCGCGAAAATGCTGCGCACCTGTGTGCAATTGGCGCGTGAAGACCAGCGTGTCGTGGTGTTTGTCGAACCGATTGCACTTTACCCGATGCGCGACTTGCATCACGAAAAGGACGGAGGTTGGCTTCGGGCCTACCCCGCACCGGATCAGGTGATTGAATTGGGCGAGGTCGGCGTGACCGGCGATGGTCCCCTTGCGATTGTCACCTACGGCAACGGGCATTTCCTGTCACAGCAAGCGGCGAAAACCTTGCAGTCCCGTGGGATTGACGCCCGGATTATCGACATACGCTGGATTGCACCGATGCCTGTTGATGGCATTCTTGAGGCTACCGAGGGTGCCGCGGCGGTCTTAATCGTCGATGAGTGTCGCAGCACGGGTGGTCAATCCGAGGCGCTAATGGCGATGCTGACCGAACGCAGTAACTTGCCATCCGCGCGACTGGCTGCCGAAGACAGTTTTATTGCAACGGGTCCCGCATATGCAGCGACGATGCCGAGCCACTCGTCGATCGTTGCCGCGGCTCGCCAGCTTTGGGAGAAGGTACGAAGTGCTTAGAAAGTTTGTGTTCCAAAATGCGTCATCGCGCATGGGCGATGCTCAACTGGATTTGCGCGAGTGCGGTTTCGGCGCAGCAACCGAGCCGCGATGGACCAGTTGCACGTCGAGCTTCTGTGAAACCCCTGCGCGTTTTTCTTCGATCATCTTAACGAGTTCGCGCGCTGATGCCTGACCCATTGCACGGTGTGGGACATGGACGGAAGTCAGTTCCGGATTAACGACCTGCGCTATTTCAAGGTCGTCAAATCCGGTCACGGAAACGTCCTCGGGAACCGATAGACCAAGCTGCCTGGCGCCCCGAAGCGCGCCTGCGGCGAAAACGTCGTTGCCGCAAAGTATAAGACTGGGGCACGGAGATTGCTCTATGAGGTCGACAAACGCCGCGGTTCCGTTTGCAACGCTGTATGTCGTTTCAACAAGCGCCAGTGAGCTTGGGTCAAGGCCGTTGGATTTCATCGCATCTTTGACGCCTTCAATCCGCATCCGTGCCCGATCGTTTTTTGCTGAGTAGGCAGAAATCATGCCGATGTGTTGATGCCCCATCGCAATCGCGCTTTCGGCCATCGCACGCATGGCCGCGCGGTTGTCAAATCCGACCGACGGCGCTCGGGCGGATTCGTCATAGGACCACGCGACAAGACTCGGGACTCGCTGGCGATCAAGGTAATCGTAGATCGCTGGATCGCGGTCGTGCCCGATCAGCAAAATGCCGTCTGCGCCGCGTGCAACAAGCGTTCGTATTTGATCTTCCTCAGCAATTGGATCGTAGGCTGAGCTTGAAACAAGCAAGGTATATCGATGCGCGTGGATTTCCTCTTGGAAGGCTTGTAAGCCTTGCGCGAAAAAGGCATTCTCCATCGTTGGGACAATTGCGCCGATTGTGAAGGTACGTTTGGCCGCCATCGAGCGCGCCGCGAAGTTTGGCGTATACCCGAGTTGTTTGATCGCAGCATCGACGCGTTCGCGTGTTGGCTTAGACACCATTTCAGGATCGTTGATGCACCGCGAGACGGTCGCCGTCGAAACCCGCGCAATTGCAGCAACGTCGTCAAGAGTCGGAGGTGATTGGAATTCGGTCATTTCGGCTATGTGATTTCTTTTTCCATTTTCTCCAACCCATATGTAAGCGCTTGCATTTATTTTGCAAGCGCTTACATATGGGATTAACTGATTCATACCTCTCGGCGTTTGCTGTGGATTTTCGTTTGGGCGACATATGAAAAATGGCCAATCGCATTCGCAGATCACACAGCGCGACGCCGTAATTTGCTGATTTCAACACTAGGGAATATCCGACAATGACGCGCGAATATTTGAAGAAGGCCGCTTTGACCTCAAAGTCAGATGCTTCGAAAACGCATGAGATTGTAAGTGGCATCTTATCCGACATTGAAGCTGGCGGCGATGCGGCGGCGATGGAGTACGCGGCGAAGTTTGACCAGTATGAGGGCAATGTCCTGATGACGCCCGATGAAATCGAGGCGGCCTGCGCCTTGGTGCCTGAAAAGCTAAAGGCTGACATTCGGTTCGCCCATGACAACGTGAAGCGGTTTGCGGAAACGCAGAAATCAACGCTTACCGACGTCGAAATGGAGATTGAGCCCGGGTTCGTTGCAGGACAAAAAGCAATCCCCGTCGATGCGGCTGGATGCTATGTCCCTGGGGGGCGCTATAGCCACATTGCCTCGGCAATTATGACGGTGACGACTGCCAAGGTTGCCGGTTGTCGGCATATTACTGCGTGCTCACCGCCACGCCCCGACGTTGGGGTGGCACCGGCGATCGTCTACGCCGCGCATATTTGCGGCG
>JBELFK010000007.1:0-20757 GCA_042092935.1 Paracoccaceae bacterium
CGCATCTTGAACGGCAGGGCGTGGACCCATGTGCGGTCACGGCGCTTCGGGATCGCCGCCGATGCCTTTTTCGAACGCCGGATTGCGTTCAGGCTTTCGACGAACATCAAGCTACCGATAATGCCAAGGAATACGACGTAGCTGAGCTTCACCAGCAGATCGACCTGCCCCATGCTTCGCAGGTAGTTGAACAGCCAAACGCCGAGCGCCGCGCCGATCAGGCCTCCGCTCAGCAGGATCGTTCCCATCTTGAGATCGACCGTCTTGCGTTTGAAGTGCGCCAGCACACCCGAGAATGACGATGCAACGATTTGGTTCGCCTCGGTCGCAACGGCAACCGCCGGAGGGATGCCGATAAAGAACAACAAAGGCGTCATCAAGAAGCCACCGCCCACTCCGAACATGCCGGACAGCACGCCCACAAGACCACCTAACCCCAACAGGAGAAAGGCGTTCACAGACACTTCAGCGATAGGAAGGTAAATATACATACAGTTTCCTAAGCGCCCTTACGCTGCATTTGCAAGTGTGGAGTTGCCGCACGGCGGCGAACATGTGCAAAAAACTGAATTTAATCAGTTTTCTTTGACGTAGGGCTCGCCGCCAGCGCGTGGAGGAATGGCTTTTCCGACAAAACCGGCCAGAATCACCACTGTCAAAATGTAGGGCAGGCTTTCGGTCAGCTGGACAGGAATGGTGATTCCAGCGACTTCGATATTCTGAAAGCGCACAGCGATCGCCTGCAAAAGGCCAAACAGCAAAGTCGCGGAAAGCGCATACCAGGGACGCCATTTTGCAAAAATAAGGGCTGCAAGGGCAATAAATCCACGACCGGCGGTCATTTCCTTGACGAAACCAGCCTGCAATCCGGTGGCGAGATAGGCCCCTGCGATCCCACAGAGGATGCCGCAGATCGCGACAGCAGTGAAGCGAAGCCGAATGACCGAGACACCGGCGGTGTCGACAGCCTCGGGTGCTTCGCCGACAGCACGCAGGCGCAGACCAAAGCGGGTGCGAAACAGCAGCCACCATGTCAGGGGAACGCAGGCGAAAGCCAGATAGACCAGAATTGTATGTCCAGATATGAGTTCCGAGTAAATCTGCTGAACAAACCCCGCCTGTTCGATGAGTTTAGTCAACGGAACATCTGCGGCTGCGGCCTCGGTAGGGCCAATAGCAAAGGGCAATTCGATGCCCTCAAAACGGCCACCGCCAATAAGCGACGGGGTGCGGCCACCTTGGCCAAACCAGCTTTGGGCGACAAGCACGGTGATCCCCGAAGCAAGAAAGTTGATTGCGACGCCCGAGATCAACTGGTTGCCTCGGAAGGTGATCGAGGCGACGCCATGCAGGCCGCTAAAGATCAAAGAGGCACCTATACCGGCCAAAAGCCCGAGCCAGACGTTGCCGGATACAGCCGCGATGGCCCCTGCGAACATGGCAGCGGCGAGCATTTTGCCCTCAAGCCCGATGTCGAATATCCCCGCACGTTCGGAAAAGAGACCAGCAAGGCAGGCCAATAACAGGGGGGTCGCAAGACGCAGCGTCGAGTCCAGCACTTGGATAAGGGTTAGAAAATCCATCAGCCACGCTCCTTTCGCAGGGCCAGGAAGACCCGCTCGAGTGGCATACGCACCATGTTGTCCAGTGCACCGGTGAACAGAATGACGAGGGCTTGGATAACGACGATCAATTCGCGCGGGATATCCGTCCATAGCGCCAGTTCTGCGCCGCCTTGGTAGAGGAAGCCGAACAAGATCGCCGCAAGGACGACCCCGAAGGGATGGTTTCGGCCCATCAGCGCCACGGCGATGCCGATAAAGCCCGCGCCCTCGGTAGCGTTCATGACCAGACGCTCGGCTTCGCCCATGACGTTGTTGATGGCCATGGCACCGGCCAGACCGCCAGAGATCAACATCGAGATGATGATGATCCGCGTCGGGTTGATGCCCGCATATTTCGCGGCAGATTCAGAGTGCCCTTGAGCGCGAATTTCAAAGCCCAGTTTCATGCGCCAGATCAGCAGCCACACGAGGAAACAGGCAATCAGCGCCACGAACAAGCTGACGTTCGCCGGGGCCGCCTTGGAAAACTTGATCCCGAGCGGGGTCAGCATGTCATACAAGGTCGGAAGCGAGGTCGCATCGGGGAATTTGGCGGATGCCGGGTCCATGCTGCCCGCGGGGCGCATGAGGTTGACCAGAACGTAATTCAGCAAACCGGCGGCGATGAAGTTGAACATGATCGTGGTAATCACAATGTGACTGCCGCGTTTGGCCTGCAAATACGCCGGAATCGCGGCCCAAGCCGCGCCGAACAATGCCGACATGATGATCGCTGCGACGAGCGCAATGGACCAGTGAGGCCAAGGAATATAGAGCGCCGCAATCGCGACCCCCAAGCCGCCGAGCATGGCTTGGCCTTCTCCGCCGATGTTGAACATGCGCGCGTGAAAGGCGACGGCAACGGCAAGACCGGTGAAGATGAAGTTGGTGGCGTAGTAAAGCGTGTAGCCCCAGCCATAGGTCGACCCCAAGGCGCCATTAACCATCAGTTTCACGGCAGCAATCGGGTCTTCACCGATGGCGATAATCACCAGCGCCGAAATAGCGGCGGCAAGAAGCAGACTGATAAGCGGTATCAGGACCACATCGGCCCAACGAGGCATCTTTTCCATCAGGCAGCTTTCCCGTCAATGCCGGCCATGAGCAGGCCGAGTTCTTTTTCGTCGGTCTCATTGGGCAGGCGTTCCCCCATGATTTGACCGTCAAACATGACCGCGATGCGGTCCGAAAGGCTGAAGATTTCGTCCAACTCGACGCTGACCAACAGGATCGCCTTGCCCGCATCGCGCATTTGAATGATCTGTTGGTGGATAAATTCAATTGCGCCGATGTCGACGCCGCGTGTCGGTTGGCCGATCAGCAAAACGTCGGGGTTGTTTTCGATCTCGCGTGCAACGACGATCTTCTGCTGGTTGCCGCCCGAGAAATTGCGTGCGTTCAGCTTCGGGTTCGGCGGACGCACATCGAAACGCTGCATTTTGGCCAATGCCTCGGCTTTGATCGCTGCGTTGTCCATCAACAGGCCCTTTTGGTATTCCTCGGCGTGGTGATAGCCAAAGGCCATGTTCTCCCACGCGGTGAAGTCCATAATCAGGCCCTCGTGTTGGCGGTCCTCGGGCACGTGGCCAATGCCCGCCTCGCGGCGCATGCGACCATTGGCTGATTTGCCCGACAAGGGAAGCGGGGTGCCGTTTAGCAGAATTTCGCCTGTTGCATCCGCGTAGCCGCCCAGAACCTCTAGCAGTTCGGATTGGCCATTGCCTGCGACCCCGGCGATCCCAAGGATTTCACCCGCTTTTAAGCTGAGATTGATACCCTTGAGCCGCTCAACGCCCTGATCGTCAAACTGATGCAGGTTGTTGATCTCGAGAACTTTTGCGCCCGGCGTCGCCGCTGCCTTATCCACACGAAGAAGGACTTTGCGACCGACCATCAATTCGGCAAGCTGTTCCGGGCTCGACTCTGCGGTCTTAACGGTGGCCGTCATTTCACCACGGCGCATCACGCTGACGGTGTCGGTGATCTCCATGATTTCACGCAGTTTGTGCGTGATGAGGATGATGGTTTTTCCCTCTTCCTTGAGACGCGCCAGAATGCGGAACAACTGGTCTGCTTCGGCGGGTGTCAGCACGCCGGTCGGCTCGTCTAAGATCAGAATATCGGCCTGGCGGTAAAGGGCTTTGAGAATTTCGATGCGTTGTTGATGGCCCACGGACAGCTCTTCGACGATGGCGTCGGGGTCTACGTGAAGCTCATACTCGCGGGCAATGTCGGTCAGCGAGGCGCGGGCTTTCGCAAGCGTCGGGCGCAGCATTGCGCCGTCCTCGGCGCCAAGGACGACGTTTTCCAGCACCGAGAAATTCGGCACGAGTTTGAAGTGCTGAAAGACCATGCCAATGCCAGCCGCGATGGCGGCCTGACTGTCAGGAATTTCGGTTTTCTTGCCGTTGATGAAAATTTCACCGGCGTCGGCTTTGTAAAAGCCATAGAGGATCGACATGAGGGTGGATTTGCCAGCCCCGTTTTCGCCGATGATTCCATGGATCGTGCCGGGCATGACGCGGATAGAGATATCCTTGTTCGCCTGCACAGGTCCAAAGGCTTTTGAGATGCCCTTAAGCTCAATAGCAGGAGCGGCCGTTTCCGGCCGCTCCGATGTTTCTATCGCGGTCATGCGATTAGAACTGCAATGATGGGCAGCTGTCGTCGCTGGTGTAATCGTGAACAACCAGATCGCCAGCGATAATCGCCGCCGCCGCCGCATCTACGACCGCCTGCATTTCAGCCGTCACGAGCGACGCGTTGTTCTCGTCCATTGCGTAACCAACACCCTCATGAGCGAGGTCCATGGCGCGGAAGCCAGGCTCGAGCGCTTCACCGGCCTTCATCGCGTCATAAACGGCTACATCAACACGCTTGAGCATCGACGTCAGAACTTTTCCTGGGTGCAGGTAGTTCTGGTTGCTGTCGACGCCGATGGACAGAATGCCTTCGTCAGCAGCGGTTTGAAGAACGCCAACGCCTGTGCCGCCAGCGGCTGCATAAACGATGTCAGCGCCCTGCGAGATCTGCGCCTTGGTCAACTCGGACCCTTTAACCGGATCGTTCCAAGCGGCGGGCGTTGTGCCGGTCATGTTCGAAATGACGGTCGCGTCTGGGTTAACGGCTTTGACGCCCTCGGAATAACCGCAAGCGAATTTGCGGATCAGCGGGATGTCCATACCGCCAACGAAACCAACTGTGTCAGACTCGGTTGCCAAAGCTGCCAGCATACCGACCAGATATGAGCCTTCGTGCTCAGCAAAGCCCACGTTCAGAACGTTTGGCAGTGGCGCATAGCCATCAATGGTGACAAAGGTTGTGTCAGGGTAATCAGGGGCCACTTCCGACAGCGGGGTCGACATTGCAAAGCCCATCGTGATGACCGGGTTCGCACCGGTTTCAGCAAAGCGGCGCAGCGCCTGCTCGCGCTGGGCTTCAGACTGAAGCTCGATTTCCAGATACTTGCCGCCAGTTTCGTTCGCCCATCTTTCCGCGCCGTTAAAGCCCGCTTCGTTGAAAGATTTGTCAAACTTGCCGCCAAGGTCAAAAATGATCGCAGGCTCCGCGGCAGCAATGCCAGCGGTCAGAGCGAGCGTTGCCGTCGCCCCGAGAATTGTTTTCATCGTTTTCATTATTTTCTCCCTATCGAATCCCTTTGGTCGCGCATTATGCGCGCTGGGGTCGTTTTCACGATCGTTAAGATCTACCGAAATACTGCGCTTTGAAGGCGCGTGGTCAACTGATTCTTTTACTTTTTTTGACGCGACGCGAGGGAAATCAGGGGTTTGATGCGGATTTAGGCAGTGTGACAGCCATAAGAATCGCGTCGCTTCGGGTGCCATCGGACAACTTGTAATAGCCTTTTCGACGCCCTGTTTGCCGCAATCCTGCACCTTCATAGAGCCTAAGCGCGGCTATGTTTTCTTCTTCGACCTCCAAAAACAACCGCTCGATGCCGAGAGATTGTGCGCTTTTGATGAGCGCCTCAAGACAGGTTTTCCCCACGCCCTGGCCCTGGCTTTCGGGATGGACAGCAATGGTCAACAATTCGGCCTCACCCGCGACGCTGCGCGCAACGGCAAAGCCGGAATTGCCGCTGCATTCAAGCAAGGTCGTCGGCTGGGCGAGAAGCGCTTCGAATTCTTGGCGAGACCAAGGCCGTTGAGCGCGAAAGGCTGCCGCGTGTATCTCAGTCATACGCTCGGGTGTCATGGCAATATGACGGGGGCCGGATCCCGGGGCGGGGCTGCGTCGGCGGCGCGAATGTAAAGCGGCGCGGGCGGCGGGGTTGTTGTTGCGCGACCGGCGTGCATGGCGATTTGTTGGACCAGTTGGGCGGCGGGAAGCGGGTGACCGAGGCGCAGTTTCTGTGATTGCGCCAGCGCTTTGGCGTCGTCCTGCAACATCAGGCTCGGCGTGCCTGTTTGCGTTCCGAATTCCTGCGCATAGCATTGATCGCGCGGGGCGGGCACGGTTGCCAAAACAGGCGCGCCTTGAAACTGAACTTCAAGGGACGAGACACCAATTGCCGGAATGCCAAGGGAAAGCGCAAGCCCGCGCGCTGAGGCGACCGAAATTCGAATACCGGTGAAGTTTCCCGGGCCAATTCCGACGCCGATGCGGGTAAGATCGCCCCAAGATTTATCGGCTTCAGACAGCACGCTCTCTAACAGAACGAACAAATGCTCGGCTTGGCCGCGGGCCATCTCATCGACCCGTGAAACCAAAATTTCATCGCCCAAAAGCAATGCGGCGGCGCAATGCGCCGCCGATGTGTCAAATGCCAGTATCAGGTCGTCAGACGGCAACCGGGCGTACCTCGGTCACTTCGGGGATATAGTGGCGCAGCAGGTTCTCGATGCCCATTTTCAACGTCAGAGTTGACGACGGGCATCCGGCGCAAGCGCCTTGCATATGCAGATAGACAATGCCGCGATCAAAACCGTGGAAGGTAATGTCTCCGCCGTCTTGGGCGACTGCGGGGCGCACGCGGGTGTCGAGAAGCTCTTTGATTTGACCAACGATTTCGCCGTCTTCGCCTGTGTGCTCAGCGTGCCCCGAAGCGCCAGCTGTTTCGCCAGACATGACCGGTTGACCAGATTGGAAATGCTCCATGATCGCGCCGAGGATCGCCGGTTTAATATGGTCCCATTCAACGCTTTCGGTCTTGGTGACCGTTACGAAGTCTTGGCCAAAGAACACGCCTGCAACGCCGGATACGTCAAAAATGCGCGACGCAAGCGGCGAGTCACCCGCGCCATCGGCGCTTGGGAAATCAGCGGTGCCGACTTCCAGAACCGTTTGGCCGGGAAGAAATTTCAATGTCGCCGGATTCGGCGTGGATTCTGTTTGAATGAACATGTCAGACCTCGTTTCATCCATACGCATATGCGGACGGCAATGGCTCAAGTCAAGTTTAGAACAATTCTAATGTTTAATCCAGAGGTCACAAGCGGCGAATGGACCGCTCACTTATCTTTGATGCGCGACCGCTTGTCAGGTGATCGCCTCTAGCTGCTCTTTTGTCAGATCGCCGGGAACGATTGTAATCGGAATTGGCAAGGTGCCCGCATTGCGTGTCAGTTGGTTAATCAACGGGCCGGGGCCGCCTTTTCCGGTTCCAGCACCAAGCACGAGAACGCCGACCTCTTGGTCTTCGCGCACCTGCGCCAGAATTTCGCTCACGGCCTCGCCTTCGCGTATGACCAGTTCGGGATCAATATTCTGTTTGTCGCGCATCCATTTGGCGAAGACTTCGAAATGGGCGACGATCCGTTCACGCGCCTCTTCGCGCATAACCGCTCCGACACCGATCCAGTGGTTGAATTCATCCGGTGGAATGACCGCAAGAATTTCCACACCGCCCTGCGTATTTGCGGCCCGCATTGCAGCAAAGCGCATGGCGTTGAGACATTCTTGGCTGTCGTCCAATACGACGAGAAACTTGCGCATAATCAGCACTCCTATTCGCGGGGATCATGGCGCAAGGTCGGGGCAGGCGCAACAGGATTGCGCGGTCGCATCAGACGCGTGAATGTGCCCAATCCCAATACATTTCGCGGATGCGTTTGGTGACGGGGCCAACTTGGTATGAGGTTTCGTCAAAGGTGGTCACGGGTGTGAGCTTTGTCATGTTGCCTGACACGAAGACCTCGTCCGCGTCGTGGAAGTCGTCAAACGTCAGAACGGTCTCGTGCACCTCAAACCCTGCGGCACGCATATTCGCGATGTGACGCGCGCGGGTAATACCGGCCAGAAAAGTGCCATTGGGAACCGGTGTAAACACCACGCCGTCTTTGACGAGGAAGGCGTTCGACGTCGCTGTTTCGGCGACGTTGCCCATCGCATCCGCCACAAGGGCGTTGGCAAAGCCTTTGGCCCTTGCCTCGGTCAGCATACGGGCGTTGTTGGGGTAAAGGCATCCGGCTTTGGCATTCACAACCGCGTCTTCCAATACAGGCCGTCGAAAGCGGGTACGCGTCAGCGTGGTTGTGGCTTGTGGCGTGGCCATAGCGATTTCTTCGAGGCAAACGGCAAAGCCGGTTTCGTCGGGCCGTGGCACAATGGCAGTTTGGTCGCCGTCAATCGCCCAATACATGGGTCGAATATAGACGGCGGATGTGTTTGAGAACGCTTTCAGGCCTTCTTTCACGATTTCAACCATCACCAGCGTTGAGACCGTGGGGCGCACCATAAGCGCCTCGGCCGAGCGGTTAAGGCGTGCGCAATGGGCTTCGAGATCAGGGGCAATGCCTTCGAAATACCGCGCACCGTCAAAGACAGTTGTGCCCAGCCACGACCCGTGATCGGCGGCTTTCATGATCGGCATGTCACGGTCGTGCCAGGTGCCATTGAAAAAGGTGCGAATGTTGTTGCCGACGGCCATGGGGGTTCTCCTTGGCGCAACGGTAAGATTTACGCGCATCGCAGTCCAGTAGGATTTACCGGCAATAATAACGGCGCCCGACCTATCGGACGCCGTTTCGGATTGTGTCGCGGATTACGATTTCAAGAGGCCCACAATGTCGTAGGTCTCTTGCAGGATCGGCGCAGCAATCGCACGGGCGCGCTCAGCGCCCTGTCCCAGAATGCGGTCAATTTCAGCCGGATCATCCATAAACCGCGCCATTTCGGTCGAGATCGGCGCCAGTTTTTCGACGGCCAGATCAGCAAGCGCCGGTTTGAACCTACCCCAGCCTGCGCCGCTGTAGTCGGCGATGACGGTCTCGGGCGTTGTGTTTGACAGGGCGGCATAGATGTCGACGAGGTTGCGGGCCTCGGGACGGGATTTCAGTCCCTCTAATGTCTCGGGAAGCGGTTCGGGATCGGTCTTGGCCTTCTTGAACTTCTTGGCGATCTTGTCGGCGTCATCGGTCATGTTGATACGCTCCATATCGCTTTCACCTGACTTCGACATTTTCTTGGTGCCGTCGCGAAGGTTCATGATCCGCATGGCGGGACCTTCGATAACCGGTTCGGCCAGTGGAAAGAAATTGGTTTTGAAGTCGTGGTTGAACTTCGCCGCGATGTCGCGGGTCAGCTCAACATGCTGCTTCTGATCGTCGCCCACCGGTACATGGGTGGCGTGATAGAGAAGAATGTCGGCAGCCATCAGCGACGGATAGGCATAAAGACCTAGTGAGACCTTTTCGGCATTCGCGCCAGCTTTGTCCTTGAACTGGGTCATGCGGTTCATCCACCCGACGCGCGCCACGCAGTTGAAAATCCAGCCCAATTCGGCGTGTTGGCTGACCTGAGACTGGTTGAACAGGATCGACTGGCTTGGGTCGATGCCCGCCGCCATATAGCCCGCCGCCACTTCGCGGGTGGCGGTTTTCAGCTCGGCCGGGTCTTGCCAGACGGTGATCGCGTGCAGATCAACCACGCAGTAGATCGAGGTGAAGTCCGGCGACTGCATATCCACGAAGCGCTTGATTGCGCCGAGATAATTGCCGAGCGTCAGACCGCCCGAAGGCTTGATGCCCGAGAACACGCGCTTGGTGAACCCGTTGGCCGAGGACTGCGTTTGGACCGCATCACTCATTTTCGATACTCCGTCTGGATTTATGGACACGGCTCGCTTACCCATGGGGAAAAGCCCCGTCAAGCAAAGGCATCACAATGAGCAGTCCAGAACAACCCTTGCCGGTCAACCCGTTGCCGCCCGTCGTCGTGGCGCTTTTCCTTATGATCGCGGGGATCGAGGTTGCCATGTGGCTAGGTTCGCGCGGGATCATCGGTGGGCCTGGTGCCATTGGTTGGCGCTTGGCAACCGTACAGGATTACGCATTTAGCGGTGAGATCGTTGACTGGATGGTGCGCAACAAGACCTTTCCGCTTGAACATGTGATCCGCTTTTTCACATATGGCTTCATCCACTACACGTTCCTGCAAACGGTGTTCGTTTGCGTCTTCCTGCTTGCCTTGGGAAAGTCCGTGGGAGAATCTTTTGGTGGGTTTGCGACGCTGATCGTTTTCATCGGGTCGGGAATCGGGGGCGCGACACTTTATTGGTTGGTTCTTGACGAGAGCCTGCCTTTGGTCGGCGGGTTTCCGCATGTCTACGGGCTGATTGGCGCGTTCACCTATTTGATGTGGCTCAGGCTTGGACAAATGGGCGAAAGCCAGGTGCGGGCGTTTTCGCTGATTGGCACGTTGATGGGTATCCAGCTGTTGTTTGGCGCTTTGTTTGGATCGCGCCCTGACTGGGTTGCGGATGTCGGCGGCTTTGCGACCGGGTTTTTGCTGTCCTTTTTCGTCAGCCCCGGCGGTTGGGCGCGCTTGCGTCAGATGGTGCGTCACGACTAGCCGCGCTTGAAGGCAGATCTCAGATCAGACTTCGAAAAGGCACCCAACAGCATGCCCGCGCCAAAGTAGGACACTGCGGCGACCAGCAGCAGGATGACCAGGGCAAGGTAGCGGATCGTATCCGTTGTCAGCATGTCTGAAAGCACCATCGACGCCACGAACAGGCTGGCCCCCATGACGACGGCGGCGGCTGTGATGCGCAGCAGCCGCGCGCCAAAGCGGCGGTCAAATCGCGCCTCGTCGCCCATCGCCTTACGCCCGAGCGACAGTTGCAGCACCATGACCCAGCCCGCGAAGCTGGTGGCGATGGCAGGGGCAAGCCAACCAAAGAACGGGATGCCCCCGACAGCGATCACCGCGTTCACCACCATTGACCAAACCGCAAAGCGAAACGGGCTTTTGGTGTCCTCACGCGAAAAATAAAGCGGTTGCAGGATCTTTTGCAGCACGAAGGCGGGCAGGCCCAAGGCGTAGATTGCAACGGCCTGCGCCATGGCGATAGAGTCGGCGGATGTCGTTGCGCCGCGCTCGTAGAGAACCGAGACCAAGGGCAGAGGGATCACCATCATCGCCACGGCGGACGGGATCGTCAGGGCCAAGGCCATTTCGCCGGCCCGCGACAGGGCATGTTTCGCGCCGTCCCGATCATCTGATTTCAACCGGCGCGACAAGTCTGGCAACAGGACGATGCCGATTGCGATGCCAACCACGCCGAGTGGCAATTGGTACAAGCGATCCGCCGCGAATAGCCAACCGACGGCGTTGTCAAACTGCGACGCGGCCTGTTGTCCGACGAGCAAGTTGATTTGCATCACCCCGCTCGCAAGCGCCGCAGGCACGGCGACCTTGACGAGGTGTTTCATCTGGGGCGTCCAACGTGGCCTGCCCAGACGCAGGTTAACCCCCGCCTTGACCGCAGCGACCCAGACGAGCGCCAGTTGCGCCGCTCCGGCCACCGGAATGGTCCAGATCAGCCAGTTGACTACGGACCCGCCGACGACATAGGCCGTGAGCATCGACGCGACCGTGAAGATGTTCAGCAACACAGGGGCAGCCGCTGCCGCTGTGAAGCGGCCCTTGGCATTCAGCACGCCTGAAAACAAAGCGGCCAGCGACATGAACAGAATGTAGGGAAAGACGATCCGGCCAAACCCGACGGTCAGGTCAAATCGTTCGTTGCCCGCATAGCCGGATGCGGTGGCCCAGACGAAGCCTGGCATGAAAATCATGCCAATCGCCACAAGGATCAGCACCACAAAGGCCAACCCGTTCAGCGCCTCGGATCCGAAACCCTCGGGGTCATCGCCTGCCTCGACCCGTTTTGAGAACATCGGCACGAAGGCCGCATTGAACGCACCCTCGGCAAAGAACCGGCGGAACATATTGGGAAGGCGAAACGCGGCAACGAATGCGTCAAGCAGAGGGCCGGGACCGATAAGCCCAAGGATCAAAATTTCGCGGGCAAAGCCCAGAATGCGGCTCATCAAGGTCCAGAAGCCAACCGTCATGGCGTTTCTGGCAAGACGCACTGGCTTCATGCCACGGCCCTTTCGGCACCCTTGGAAATCGCCTCGCGCAGCTTCTTCTCAAGCGCTTTCTGCTTGCTTTCCGAATGGAATTTCAGGCCAAACATGTCTTTGACGTAGAAACTATCGACAACCTGTTCGCCGTAGGTCGCGATCACGGCGCTGGCGATATATACGTTTGCGTTGGCAAGGGTGCGGGTCAGATCGAACAGCAATCCCGGGCGGTCGCGGGTGTCGACCTCGATGATTGTGTAGATCTCTGAGCCTTCGTTGTCGAAAATGACGGTCGTTGGCACTTTGAAGGCGCGTTCACGCTTTTTGATCTTGTCGCGGCTCTTGATCGCTTCGGTTGTGACGACTTCGCCTTTCAGCGTCTTGTGGATCATCTGGCGCAAACGGCCGAGTTTGGAGGTCTCGTAAGGTTTGCCTTCGGAATCCTGAATCCAGAACGCAGCCGTCGCATAGCCGTCTTTTGAGGTAAAGGTTCGGGCGTCAACGACATTTGCACCCACTAGCGAAAGCGCACCGCACATGCGGCTGAAAATGCCGGGGTGATCGGCCATGGCAAAGCAAGCACGCGTGGCATCGCGGTCGTCGTCGGGGTGCAAATCTATGCGCACCTCGTCGTCGGCGATGTCTTTCAGCAGGCGCGCGAAGACCACATGCGCGGTCACGTGAAGGCCCTGCCAATAGGGTGGATAATGGCGCGCGGTTTCCTTGCGCAGGTCTTTTTTGTCCCAGGCGACAAGCTCGTCGCGCAGCTTCTTTTTGGCATCCGCGCCGCGCTGTTCGCGGTTGAGTGCCTCCATGCCGTCCTCCAACGCGGTGCGGGTCTGGCCATATAAGGCGCGTAGCAAAACGGCTTTCCAGTTATTCCACGTGTTCGGACCGACACCGCGAATGTCGCAGACGGTCAGGACGGTCAAAAGGTCCAACCGCTCAACCGTTTTCACCACTTTGGCAAAATCGCGCACAGTGCGGGGGTCGGCGATGTCGCGCTTTTGGGCCATGTCGGACATCACAAGATGGTAGCGCACCAGCCACTCGACGGTGTCGCTTTCCGATTTCGACAAGCCAAGCCGAGGTGCCACATCACGCGCAATTCGAGCGCCCAGAATCGAGTGGTCAATATCGCGCCCCTTGCCGATGTCGTGCAGTAGCATGGCCACAAACAGCACTTTCCGGTTCAACCCTTTTTTCTCGATGATCTCGGTCGAGAGAGGCAGGTCGTCAACACGGTCTCCGCGTTCAATATCGGCGAGGTTCTGGATGACCTGGATCGTGTGCTCGTCAACCGTGTAACTGTGGTACATGTTGAACTGCATCATCGCCACGATCGGTTCAAACTCGGGGATAAACGCCGCCAGAACATTCAATTCGTTCATTCGGCGCAAGGCGCGTTCGGGATTGCCGTGCTTTAACAGTAAATCCAGAAAAATCCGCGTGGCCTCTTTGTCGGCGCGCATGGCGTCGTCGATCAAATGCAGGTTTGCGCTGACCAGACGCATGGCGTCGGGGTGTATAAGCAGGCTGGTGCGCAGGCCTTCTTCAAACAGCCGGAGCAGGTTCAGCTTGTCGGACAAAAATGCCTGATCGTCGGCAATCGCCAGCCGGTTGTGAACAACTTTGTACCCTGCCTTCACTTTCCGCTTTTTGCGGAACAGACCCACCAAGAGAGGTTCTTTCTTTTGCTGATCGGCCTCGAGTTTTGTCAGGAAAATGCGGGTCAAATCGCCGACCGCCGTCGCGTGGCGAAAGAAATCCTGCATGAAATGCTCGACGCCGCGTCGGCCGGCGCGGTCTTCGTAGCCCATGCGGCCTGCGACCTGAACTTGCATGTCAAACGTCAGTTGGTCCGTGCCGCGATTGGTGAGGAAATGCAGATGGCAGCGCACGGCCCACAAGAACCGTTCCGCGCGGATAAAGGTTTCAAACTCGTCGGGAAGGAATACTTTGGTATCGGCCAAATCATCGGTATCGCGGACGCGATAAACGTATTTCGCGATCCAGAACAAGGCGTGCAGATCCCGCAGTCCGCCCTTGCCCTCTTTGACATTCGGTTCGACCATATAGCGCTGGCCGCCCTGTTTTTCATGACGCGAGTCGCGCTCTTCGAGCTTGGCCTCGATGTATTCGCTTTCCGAGCCGTGAAACAATTCACTCCAAAGCCGGTCGCGCAATTCGTCCGCCAAAGCCTCGTCTCCGACGATGAATCGCTGTTCAAGCAGAGCAGTTCTGATCGTGAAATCCTCGGCCCCAAGGCGGAGGCAGTCTTTCACCGTGCGACTGGCATGCCCGACTTTGAGGCGCAGATCCCAGAGCATATAGAGCATGTCTTCGATCAGGCTTTCGGCCCAGGGGGTGATTTTGTAGGGCGTCAGGAACAAAAGATCCACGTCCGATTTCGGGGCCATTTCGCCGCGACCGTATCCTCCGACCGCCAAAAGCGAAATCCGCTCGCCCTCGGTCGGGGTTGGGTTTGGATTCAGGTAGGTCGTCGCAACTTCAAAGACGGTGCGCACGATGCAATCGGTCAGCCACGCAAAACTTCTGACGGTTCGCCGAGACGCAAATGGGTTTTCTTCAAAGCTGCGCTCAATCGCCGTGTGGCCGTCCTTGTGCGCAGTTAGCAAGATGGCTGAAACGGCTTTTCTCAGCTTCGCCCCGCGCAGACCCTTGTCTTCGGCTTCGGTTCGAATTTGGGCTCTGATCGCATCCGCATTGAAAATCTCGTCATGCGCACAAATCAGGTTGCTTGTCAGAGGGGCCGCGTGTGGTCGTGCGTTGGCCAAGTCTACTCAAGCCCCGCCACGCTGAAAATCTGCGGCGCGGGATCGATGACCACAACTTTTTCGTCAACAACCTGAGCCACGGCGAGACCTCGTTCAATGGTGCCGTCGCGGTTCAGTCTAAACACGCCGTCAACGCCTTCGAACCCTTGGCTTTGCGTAAGGGCAGCGATGGTCAAAGCGTCACGACCCTGCGAGGCGACCAACGCGCCTATCGCAGCAATGCCGTCATAGGCGAGGCTGCCAAATCGGTGGGGCTGGGTTCCGTAAGCAACTTCGTAACGAAGCTGGAACGCTGCTGTGCGGTCGGGATCGGGCAGGGCAAACCAGCCGCCCTGAACGCCCGGCAACTCAAGCGTTTGCGCCGGAATGTCCCAGCGGGTCAGGCCGATGTATTGAACCGTTTCAGGATCAACACCGGATTCTGGCAGCAAGGCACTCAGGAAAGGCAAGGCACCCGCCGTGTTGGATGTCAGGAAAATGACGTCGGCACTGGTTTCCTCAATCGCGTCGCGCACTTGTGGCACGGCTTCGATCACGCCTTCCTGCGTCAGAGGATAGCCCACCTCGGACACCAGAAAGCTGCCCGCTTGCAACGAGGCGACCGAGACCGCGCGGCGGGCGACGTTGCCCGCTTCGTTTTCAGCATACATCATGGCGATCTGGCTTTTGCCCTGGCGCGCGGCATAGCGCGTCAGGCGGGCGGCCGTGTTTTCAAATGTATGGCCAAGAACAAACACGTTCCCGCCAGCAATCGTTGTGTTGTTTGAGAAGGAGAGGACGTTCACGCCATCATCCGCAACCGCAGCACCCGCAGCAACGGCCGAGGCAGAATAGAGAGGGCCCAAAATGATCTTGGCACCGCTATCCACAGCCAGTTGCGCCTGTTGCGCTGCAATATCGGCGTTTGCGGCCGTATCATAAATGCGCAGATCAATCGCAACACCTTGCAGGTCGGCAATCGCCAGACGGGCCGCGTTTTCAAGGCTTTCGGACAGCAGCACATCATTGGCATCCGCCGAACCTTTCGGCAAAAGCATTGCCACCGGCACCGGCGCCCTTGTGTCAATCGACGGACCATCAGATACGGTATCCTCGCAGGCGGCCAAGGTCAGGCCTGCACCAAGCAGAACAAGGGGTGCAATCAACTTGCGGGCGGACTGGAAACGGGCAAACATAGACAAACTCTTTCCTTGGAAAATGAGATGCGACAGGCATTTGGATTTAAGGGGGGATAATAACGATGCGGAAAGGCGGGTCCAGTGGTGAATCATGAAGTTAAACCCCTCGCAGCGGGTCTTTATTTCGTGGCCACCCCAATCGGCACCGCGCGCGACATCACTTTGCGGGCCTTAGATATTCTGGCCTCGGCCGATATTATCGCCGCCGAGGACACGCGCAGCATGAAACGCCTGTTGGAAATCCACGGAATCCCCATGGGCGCACGACCGGTGATCGCCTACCACGATCACAACGGCGACAAGGTGCGCCCCCGCCTGATGGCCTATTTGGCCGACGGTAAATCGGTGGCCTATGCGTCCGAGGCTGGCACGCCTCTGATCGCCGATCCGGGCTATGACTTGGGGAAACACGCGCGGGATGCGGGCTTTCTTGTGACTGCGGCTCCGGGGCCATCCGCGGTCGTGGATGCGATGACAATCGCCGGACTGCCCACGGACCGTTTTATGTTCGCAGGGTTTTTGCCAAACGCAAAGACAGCGCGCCGCACGGCTTTGGCGGAACTGGGTGACATTCCCGCGACGCTGGTGTTCTACGAATCCCCCAAACGGGTCGCGGCGATGCTTCAGGATGCAGCCGTGGTGCTGGGCGAAACGCGCGAAGCGGCGGTGTGTCGAGAACTGACAAAGAAATTCGAGGAATGCGTGAATGGTACGCTGGCCGCTTTGGCCGCCGAATTTGCCGAGCGCTCGGTTAAGGGCGAGATCGTGGTTCTTATCGGTCGCCGCGCCGAAGGGGAAACCGATGCGTTTGACACCGAAGCCGAGCTTCGCAAGGCTCTGGAATCGATGACCGTGCGGGACGCAAGCGATGTTGTGTCCAAGGCAAGCGGACAACCGAAACGAAAAGTTTATCAATTGGCCTTAGCGTTGGACAAAGAACGCAAAGGATAGGCCGATTCCTGATCTGAACCGAACAACCGGCGGACGCACGGCCTATTTGGCCGGTGTCGCTGCCGAAGACAGTGTCGAGCGGTATTACCGAAACGCTGGCTTTCAAATCCTGAAGCAGCGATTTCGTGGCAAGCGGGGTGAGATTGACCTGATCGTGGGTGACGGGCCATCGGTGGTGTTTGTTGAGGTCAAGAAAAGCAAGACACACAGCCGCGCGGCAACCCGCGTGTCACGCGCGCAGCAGCTTCGGATCATGACGACTGCGGCCGAGTTTTTGACAGACCTGCCAAACGGCCAGCTTACCGAATGTCGTTTTGATGTCGCGCTCGTCGATCAATACGGCGGGTTGAAAATTTTGGAAAATGCCATCGGTCACGACGAGCCCCCATTGCCCTTATGACCTTCATACGCCATGTATCTTGCACCGATTTCGCAGGAGGCCACCATGGCGCTGAAAGTTGCTTTTCAAATGGACCCGATCACCGACGTTGATATCAACGCCGACAGCAGCTTTAGGATTGCATTTGAAGCCCAGCTTCGAGGGCACGAATTGTTCTACTATGGCCCTGACAAATTGGCCTTTGACGAAGGCCGCGTGACCGCGCGTGGTCATCGCATGACTTTGCGCCGCGAGGTTGGCAATCATGTCGATCTTGGCGCGGAAGAAATCATCGATCTTGCGGATTGGGATGTTGTCTGGCTGCGCCAAGACCCGCCGTTTGACATGGGCTACATCACGACGACCCATCTTCTCGATAAGCTGGCAGGTCAAACGCTGGTGGTGAATGATCCGTTCTGGGTGCGGAATTATCCCGAAAAGCTGTTGGTGTTGGATTTTCCGGATCTTACCCCGCCCACGACAATTGCGCGCGACATTGCCACGATCAAAGCCTTTAAGGAAAAGCACAAGGACATCATCCTCAAGCCGCTTTACGGCAACGGCGGGGCCGGTGTATTCCGGCTGGATGAGCATGATCGCAACCTGACGTCGCTCCATGAGCTGTTCACCGGTTTCTCGCGCGAGCCTTTGATTGTGCAGAAATTCCTGCCGGATGTGTCCAATGGCGACAAGCGGGTCATCCTGATCGACGGCGAACCGGTGGGTGCGATCAATCGTGTGCCCGCGGCTGGCGAGACGCGCTCGAATATGCATGTCGGCGGGCGTCCCGAGAAGATCGGCCTGTCTGCGCGTGATCTTGAGATTTGCGCGGCAATCGGGCCGTTGTTGCGCGAAAAGGGTCAGATTTTCGTTGGGATCGACGTGATCGGGGATTACCTGACCGAGATCAACGTGACCTCGCCTACCGGCATCCAAGAGCTTGAGCGGTTTGATGGCACCAATGTTGCCGAGAAAATCTGGGAAGCCATTGAAGCCAAAACCGGCTGAGGATCAGGCGAATTCCTTGGCGGACAGTAGGCGAAAGCTCACAGCCTCGCCAATGTGGTGGCGTTGAATGGTGCTCGTGCCCTCCAAGTCCGCGATGGTGCGCGCGACCCGAAGCACACGGTGATAGCCCCGCGCCGAAAGTTTGAACCGTTCGGCCACGCCGACCAAAAGCGCGCGTCCCTGTGCGTCAATTTCGGCAATCTGCTCTAGAACAGCCCCCTGCGCATCGGCGTTTGAACGCGCCTCGGGGGTTTTGCGAAACCGGTGCGCCTGAATATCCCGTGCCGCGCAAACGCTTTTGCGGATTTCCGATGAGCTTTTTCCGTCGCACGGAATGTCGAGGTCGGTGAAAGCGACGGGGGGAACCTCAATCCGCAGATCGAAGCGATCCAGAAGCGGACCCGAGATTCGGCCCATGTAATCCTCGCCGCAAATCGGCGCACGAGAACAGGCCCTTTCGGGGTCGGTCAGATGGCCGCATTTGCAGGGGTTGGCCGCCGCGATTAGCATGAAACGACACGGGTAGCGCACATGTGCGTTGGCGCGGGCGACGACGACAGACCCCGTTTCAATCGGTTGTCGGAGCGTTTCCAGCGTGTTGCGTGCAAACTCGGGGAATTCATCCAGAAACAGGACGCCGTTGTGGGCCAAGCTGACCTCGCCCGGTTTGGCCCCCCGCCCGCCGCCGATGATCGCGGCCATTGAGGCCGTGTGATGCGGCTCGCGGAACGGTCTGGCGCGGGAAATGCCACCTTCGTCCAGCAACCCCGCAAGCGAGTGGATCATCGAGGTTTCCAGCGCCTCGGTCGGGGAAAGGTCGGGCATGATGCCCGGCAAACGCGCGGCCAGCATCGATTTTCCAGATCCCGGCGGGCCGGAAAGCAAAAGGTGATGGCGACCGGCGGCGGCAATCTCCATCGCGCGTTTGGCCCGTTCCTGGCCTTTGACGTCCCTGAAATCCAAACCGCCACGGTCAACTGACACCTCGCCCGGTTCGGCGGGCCGGATCGGCGTTGCCCCCGTGAAATGCTGAATGGCCGATTGCAGGGTTTTGGCCCCGATCACTTGGGTGGTGCCAACCCAGGCAGCCTCGGCCGCCGAGGCCGACGGGCAGAGCAGAAACCTTTCATCCTCAGACGCTGCAAGCGCGGCGGGCAGGGCGCCCAACACGCCGATCAATTTGCCATCCAAAGAAAGCTCGCCCAAAGACACGCATCTTTCAGCCGTTTCGCGTGGGATGATGTCAATCGCCGCCAAAAGCGCGATCGCGATGGGCAGATCGAAATGGCTGCCCTCTTTCGGCATATCAGCCGGAGACAGATTGATCGTGATCCGCTTTGACGGCAAGGCAATGCACATCGCCGACAGCGATGAGCGTACCCTGTCTTTCGCCTCACTCACGGCCTTGTTTGGCAAGCCGACGATTGAGAATGCCGGAAGGCCGGGCGCAACAGCGCATTGAACTTCGACCAGCTTGGCCTCAATCCCTTCGAACGCAACCGTGTAGGACCGTGTCACCATCCCGATGCCCTCCTGTCTTCCAGATAAACGTCCGAGCGTTTCGGAAAGGTTAATCGGTGTAGGCATTGAGTTTGGCTCATTCGCGAAATAGGTATGGGGGAAGCAATTGAAAGGCACGACCATGCTGTCCTCTAAGCGCGTTCTTCTGATAATTTCTGGCGGAATTGCAGCCTATAAATCCTTGGAACTGATCCGCTTGCTGAAAAAGAAAGGCGTATCGGTGACGCCGGTCTTGACGAAAGCCGCGCAGGAATTCGTAACGCCGCTGTCGGTTTCGGCGCTGGCAGGCGAGAAAACCTACATCGACCTTTTCGATCTGACGGATGAGGCCGAGATGGGGCATATCCAGCTTTCACGCGTTGCTGACCTTGTGGTTGTTGCGCCTGCGACGGCAGATTTGATGGCGAAAATGGCGCAGGGCCGCGCCGACGATCTGGCCTCGACGCTGCTGTTGGCGACCGATACCCCTGTGCTGATCGCACCCGCGATGAACGTCCGCATGTGGGAGCATCCGGCAACCCAGCGAAATTTGGCAACTTTGCGAAGCGATGGCGTCAAGATCGTAGGGCCAAACGAGGGCGACATGGCCTGCGGCGAATACGGCCCGGGACGCATGTCCGAACCTGCCGATATCTTTGCAACGATCATGGCCGAGCTGAGCGATGGCCCGCTAAAGGGCAAGCATATCCTTGTGACCTCTGGTCCAACCCACGAACCGATTGATCCGGTCAGGTACATCGCCAATCGGTCGTCCGGTGCGCAGGGAACAGCGATTGCGAACGCTCTCACGGCGCTTGGAGCGAGGGTAAGTTTTGTGACCGGACCGGCTGAGGCGTCGATGCCCGAGGGGGCCGAGATAATCGGGGTTGAAACCGCGTCAGAAATGCTTGCCGCCGTGCAAAATGCACTGCCCGCTGACGCCGCTGTGTTTGCCGCCGCCGTGGCGGATTGGCGTGTGTCTTCGGCTTCGGGCAGCAAGATCAAGAA
>JBELFK010000007.1:20857-43865 GCA_042092935.1 Paracoccaceae bacterium
CCGCCGCCGTGGCGGATTGGCGTGTGTCTTCGGCTTCGGGCAGCAAGATCAAGAAAGACAACGGCAAACTGCCGACGCTTGCATTTACTGAGAACCCCGACATCCTTGCAACTGTCTCGCAAATGAAAACCGGGCGGCCCGATCTGGTTGTTGGCTTCGCCGCCGAGACGGATGACGTTCTTAGCAATGCGACCGCCAAGCGGGTCCGCAAGGGTTGCGATTGGATCGTTGCCAACGACGTGTCGCCGGAAACCGGCATTATGGGGGGCACGGAAAACGCGGTGACGTTGATTACCGCAACCGGAGCCGATGAATGGCCGCGTTTGACAAAAGCCCAGACCGCTGAACGGCTGGCGGCGAGGATCGCCGATGCGTTAACCGAGGGCGCGTGATGGTGCAGATCAACCTGACTTGGGACGAGGGCGCGGATCGCACAATCGGCTTGCCGTCCTACGAAAGTGCTGGTGCCGCCGGTGCTGACATTCGCGCCAATTTTGGGGAGCCCAAGGACGTCACGCTGAACCCCGGCGAGCGCCAATTGATCCCGACGGGTCTGCGGCTGGCAATCCCAAAGGGGTACGAAGTTCAGATACGACCGCGCTCGGGTTTGGCGCTGAAACACGGGATCACCTTGCCAAACACGCCCGGCACGATTGACAGCGATTACCGTGGTCCGTTGGGCGTGATCCTGATGAACGCTGGTCAAGCGCCGTTCACAGTGGCCCACGGAGATCGGATCGCGCAAATGATCGTCGCTCCTGTTGTCCAAGCGCAGTTTTCGCTTGTCGCTTCGTTGGATGAAACCGGTCGCGGCGAGGGTGGTTTCGGTTCCACCGGGCAGGGCTGATGATTGTCGTCGTCAGTCTCAGTCTGCTGATCTATTTTATAGGCCGAAAAGTCGGGTATTCCCGCGCGCGGCGGTTCGTTTTGATCTTGCTGTTGCTTGGTTTTGTGGTCCTGTCCCACCTCGTCCTTCCTGCGGGCAACCCAATTGTCGTTATCACCGGCGGGTCCCTTGCCGAGTGGATGGTGGTGGTGGGCCTTGTGCTGTTGGGTGCGGGATACCTATCTGTTCTAAAGCGGGTAAAATCCGCAGCAGACACAAAAGCAGATAAGCTAAGATCGATGGAAACGCCCCTGTTCAGCAACTCAGAACTCGACCGCTACGCGCGCCACATCATGCTGCGCGAAATTGGCGGGCCGGGGCAAAAGGCACTGAAAGAGGCCAAAGTCCTCGTCATTGGCGCGGGCGGGCTTGGGGCACCGGTTTTGTCGTACCTAGGGGCCATGGGCGTTGGGACGATTGGCGTGATCGACGACGATGACGTCGAAAACTCAAACCTGCAACGTCAGGTCATTCACACAGATGCGCGTATCGGCATGCCCAAGGTGTTTTCCGCGCAAGAGGCCGTTGTGGCCCAGAACCCCTATGTCGACGTGCGCCCTTATCATCGACGTTTGACACCGGCTGATGCTGAAGCGCTGTTCGCCGATTACGACGTGATCCTCGACGGGACAGATAATTTCGCGACCCGCTATCTGGTCAATGCGGCGGCGGCAAAAGCCGGAAAGCCGCTTGTGTCTGGCGCCCTGTCCCAATGGGAAGGCCAACTCAGCGTCTTTGACCCAGCCCATGGCACACCCTGCTATCAATGCGTGTTCCCCGAGGCCCCCGCCGAAGGGCTTGCCCCGTCCTGCGCCGAGGCAGGCGTCTCGGCCGCACTGCCCGGCGTGATCGGCTCAATGATGGCGCAAGAGGCCATGAAACTGATAACCGGAGCAGGGCAATCCCTGAAGGGCGAGATGTTTTTCTACGATGCGCTCTATGCCGATACCCGCAAAATAACACTGCGCAAACGCGACGACTGCCCTGTTTGTAGCACCCTCTAAAGCGCCCCCGCTTGCGCGAATGCCAAAGGACTTCTTATGACAAACCCGCTGATGCAGGATTGGACCGGCCCATTCGGTCTCGCTCCGTTTGACCAAATCAAAGACGAACATTTTTCACCCGCGATTGAAGCGGCGATGCAGGAACACAACGTTGAAATCGCGGCAATCGCCGACAATCCCGAACCTCCGAGTTTCGAGAACACGATTGAGGCGCTCGAAGGCGCGGGTGAAGCGCTGGACAAGGCGCTTTCCGTTCTCTTCAACCTGATGGGGGCCGACACAAACCCCGCGCGCCAGCAACTACAGATCGAATGGTCGCCAAAGCTGTCCGCGCATAGCTCGGCGATTTATGCGAATACAAAACTGTTCCAACGCATTGTGAAGCTATGGGAAAACCGCGAGCATCTGGCGCTCGACGATCAGCAGGCGCGTGTTCTGATGCTGACCCACCGAGGCTTCGTGCGGGCAGGGGCCGCGCTGTCGGGATCACAGGCCGATCGCATGGCCGAAATCAAAAGCCGGCTTGCGGTCTTGTCGACGGATTTCACGCAAAACATGCTGCACGACGAATCCGATTGGTCGATGGATTTGACCGACGATATGCAGGATGGTTTGCCCGATTGGCTAATCAGTGCGGCAAGTTCGGCAGGGCAGGCGGCAGGAAAGGACGGCCGAATCGTCACGCTGTCCCGCTCGATCATCGTTCCGTTCCTGCAATATTCGACCCGCCGCGATCTGCGCGAGCTGGCCTATAAAGCGTGGGGCGCTCGCGGGGCCAATGGCGGCGCAACAGACAACCGCGCGATTGCGACCGAGATCCTGAAACTGCGCCAAGAACGGGCGCAGCTTTTGGGCTATGCCGATTTTGCATCCTTCAAACTGGAAACCGAAATGGCGAAATCGGCTTCGAATGTGCGCGATTTGTTGGAAACCGTTTGGGCACCGACCAAGCTACGCGCCAATGCGGATGCGGCGATCCTAGAGGACATGATGCATGCCGACGGTGTGAACGGGCGGCTCGAAGCATGGGATTGGCACTATTATTCCGAAAAGCGCCGTCAGGCCGAACATGACTTGGATGAGGCCGCCTTGAAGCCCTATTTTCAACTTGAACGGATGGTCGAAGCGGCGTTTGATTGTTCGACCAGGCTCTTTGGATTGGCGTTCCGCAAGCTCGATCTGCCGCTTTATCATCAGGATTGTCAGGCTTGGGAAGTCACCCGTGACGGGCAGCATTTGGCGGTGTTCATCGCGGATTATTTTGCGCGGCCCTCCAAACGCTCGGGTGCCTGGTGCAGTGCTCTTCAAACTCAGTCGAAGCGGCCAAAAGCGAAGGCGCCCATCGTTTTCAACGTGTGCAATTTCGCCAAGCCAGCCGAGGGCCAGCCCGCGCTTTTGTCCTATGACGACGCGCGGACATTGTTTCACGAATTCGGTCATGCGTTGCACCAGATGCTGTCGGATGTGACCTATGGGTCAATCGCGGGCACGAACGTCGCGCGCGATTTCGTGGAGTTGCCGAGCCAGTTGTATGAACATTGGTTGGAAGTTCCCGAGGTGCTTGCCACCTACGCCACCCACGCGGAAACAGGCGAGGCAATGCCCAAGGACATGTTGGACAAGGTGCTGGGCGCGGCAAACTTTGACACCGGATTTCAGACGGCCGAGTTTGTAGCCTCGGCGATGGTTGATCTTGCCTTCCACGAAGGTGCGGCTCCGGAAAATGCGATGGATCGGCAGCAAGAAGTCTTGGCCGCGATGGGCATGCCACATGCCATCGGGATGCGCCACGCGACGCCTCATTTTGCGCATGTATTCGCAGGGGATGGATACGCCAGCGGATATTACAGCTACATGTGGTCCGAGGTGATGGACGCCGATGCGTTTGAAGCCTTTAGCGATGTTGGTGACGCGTTTGACCCTGAGTTGGCCAAAAGTCTTGAGCGAAACATCCTCTCCGCAGGTGGCTCAAAGGATGGCGAAGCGCTTTATACGGCCTTCCGAGGGCGTCTGCCTGAAGCTGACGCCCTGTTGAAGGGTCGAGGGTTGATCGCCTAAAGCGTCTGGTCGTAGTCGCCAACCTCAGGCTCGGTGCGAATAATCGCATCGAGATCGGTGAAGATGGCCCGCAGTTCCGCATCGCTTTCAGGGCTTTCGACGACGACCACCAAGTTTGGTGTGTTGGAGGATGCGCGGACAAGGCCCCATCCGCCATTGTCCAGAATGACCCGCGCACCGTTGACTGTGACAATCTGCGAAATCGCGCGTCCGGCAAGTGTGCCGCCCTCGTCGGCGCGTTTTTGCAGCTTGGCGACAATGCGGTCGAGCACATCGTATTTCTCAAGGTCCGCGCAGTAGGGAGACATGGTTGGGCTGGAATAGGTCTTGGGCAGCGCTTTGCGCAGGTCGGACATGGATTTATCCGGGTTGCGATCCATCAACTTGCAGATTTCGACGGCGACCCGCATGCCGCAATCATAGCCGCGCCCAATCGGTTCAGCGAGGAAGTAGTGGCCGGATTTCTCAAAGCCCGCGAGCGCGCCAATGTCTTTGACGCGGCGTTTCATGTGGCTGTGACCGGTTTTCCAATAATCCGCCGTAACGCCATTTTTCTTCAACTCGGGGTCCGAGGCAAAAAGGCCGGTTGATTTTACATCCGCGACAAAGGTCGCGTTCGGGTAAATCTTGCTGAGGTCGCGGGCCATGATGACACCAACCTTGTCGGCAAAAATTTCTTCTCCCTCATCGTCAACGACTCCGCAGCGGTCACCGTCACCGTCAAACCCCAGTGCCATGTCTGCGCCCGATGCCTTTACGGCTGCCGACATGTCGTGCAGCATTTCCATCGCCTCGGGATTCGGGTTGTAGTTGGGGAAGGTGTAATCAAGTTCGTTGTGCAGCGGGACGACCTCAACCCCCATGCGTTCGAATATGGCGGGGGCAAAGGCCGAGGCCGTGCCGTTGCCGGTTGCACAGACGATCTTTAGCGGGCGCGAAACCCTGAAGTCACCGACAAGGTCGTCGATATAGGCGTCGAACACACCGTCGACAAATTCATAGCCGCCGCCCGCACGGGCAACGCTTTGGCCGTTCAGAACGATGTCGCGCAGTTCGGACATTTCATCGGGGCCATGGGTCAGCGGGCGGTCAAAGCCCATTTTGACGCCGGTCCAACCATTCGGATTGTGGCTGGCCGTAATCATCGCCACGGCCGGCACATCAAGGTGAAATTGGCTGAAATAGGCCATCGGAGACAGGGCGGGGCCGATGTCTTTGACCTGAATGCCGGCTTGCATCAAGCCAACGATCAGTGCGTTTTTGATCGAAAGGGAATAATCGCGGTAGTCATTGCCAACCGCAATCACAGGGTCAATGCCCCGCTTGTGCATCTGTGTGCCAATGCCCATTCCCAGGGCAGTCATGCCGGGCAGGTTGATCTGTTCAGGATACTGCCAGCGGGCGTCATACTCGCGAAATCCAGTGGGTGCGATCATCGGGTCACGCAGGAATTCCCACGTATTGACAGAAACGTTGGGTGCAGGTGTCATGCAAGCAACCTCATGAAAATAAGTTAAAACAATATTAGGACGAGACCTGTTCCCGCAAAATCGACGCGGTCAGTGAAATCATCAGATAGATGCCCGAGAAGATCAGGAATGTCAGCATCGTATTCTCAAATTTGCGCGGATAGGTCGCTGCATCTGGCGCAATCGGGTCAACGCTGCGGGACAGGTAACGCGTCTGGCGGCTCGCCTCGAGCATTGCGGATTCCATGTTTTGCAAGGCCGACTGAAGCATCAGATCGCGGGTCGCGAGGTCCGCTTCGGCCAAACGGACACGGGCGGAAAGCGAGGTCAGACTGTCTTCGCCCTCGGTTTGTTCAATCATCTTGTTGTTCAATTCAACAATTGCAGTTTCAAGGCGGCCAATATCGGCCTGAACACCGGCAACGCGGGATTCATTCGGGCGCGCATTGTCCAGCAAGGCTTGCAGTTGAAGCTGTTTTTCCTGCAATTCGATTTCACGCTGGCTGATCTGGCTACGCAAGGCTGCCAAGACGGCCTGAGGATCAACGACCGTCGCTTCTTGTTGCAGGGTCACCATGGCGACCTGCGCATCGCGGCGGTTTGTTTCGGCCACGGCCAGGTTCTCACGGGCTTCGCGCAGTTGATCTTCGCGCTTGCGGGTTGTCAGGCTGTCGACGCGCTCTTCCGCGTAGCCGATCAGAGCCTCGGCAAACCGTTGTGACATCTCGGGGTCGGCGGCGATAACTTCCATCTTCATCAGACCCTCGGATGGGTCATAGCCAATCTGGATCATCTTCTTGAAAAGTTTAAAGGCATCCTGATTGGTCGCATCGGCTTCGAGCCGTTGAATGGGGTCGATCCATTCTTGTTGGTAATGTTCCTTAAAGCCGACGTCCGCATCCAGTCGAATCATCGCTTCAAGCGACTGCATGTAGCTTTGCACCGAGATCGCGTCTTGGTTGGTGTTGAATTGCGACGGTAGGAAGCTGCCAAAGCCGCCAGCGGACTGGCCTTCGGATTGCTGAATAACAAACTCGGAATTGGTGGCATACATTGGCGTGGCAATGTTGAAGAAATAGTAGCCTGCGATCAGGGTCGGGATCAGGATAAACGCCGAGAGCCTCGCCCAAAGCAACGCCAGTTTGCGGCGGCGGCGGCGCGCGATGTCGCGCTGGATCTTGGCAACTTCAGTGATGCGGTTTGCGGATGTGTCCAGATGCGTTGACGGCAGATTGGTGCCGGTGGCCATCGTCTGAGGAAGCGGGGCCGCGCCCGAAGGTTGCGCCTGTTTTTGGTTGTCGACCATCAGTTCCAGCATATCGGTGCGCTGAAACGGATCCAGCCCGTTGGCGCGCAACAGACGCACAGCATCAAAGTCAGACGTCGCTGGCAGCCCGTGTTTTTGCGCCATACGTCGCGCAAGGCGCAGTTGCCGACCGGTCAGTCCTTCTTTGCGAATGGCGTCGATTTCGGTACCGACGGCGTTTGGACTGTCGTGAACCGCCTTCTGGCGATTGTGCGCCTCTTGTGCCGAGCGGTAATCCTCGGCGCTTGGGGCGCGTTCGGGATGCATGTCAGGCGCCGCCTCAACCAAAGGAGACGATCGCCGGATGCGGAACTTCTTAGCCTTTGGTTTGGTAGTCATAGAGCTGTCTCGCTTCTTCAAGTGTGTCGAACATATGCAACTGACCGTTCATAAGGACGCCAGCTGAGCGACAATATTTTTCTAATGTTTCCGGCTGATGTGACACAATAACGATTGTGGTCGTTCTCAGCCGCTCGCGCAAGATTTCTCCTGCTTTTCTATTAAATTCGACGTCGGTGCTTGACGGCATACCTTCGTCGATCAGATACATGTCAAAATCCAGCGCCAGAAGCAGCGCAAAGGTAAACCGCCCCTTCATGCCCGAGCTATACGTGCCAAGCGGTTGGTCGAAGTATTCCTCCAAACCGCAAAGCCATCGGCAAAACGCCTCAACATAATCGGGATCAAGGCCGTAAAGCCGCGCGATATAGCGCGAATTCTCCATCGCCGATAACTTGCCGACAACGCCGCCCATGAAACCAAGCGGAAAGGAAATCCGGCAATCGCGCCGAATTTCGCCCTCGTCTGGTTTTTCGAGACCTGCCATCATGTTTATCAACGTGGTCTTGCCTGTGCCGTTCGGTGCCAAAATGCCGACAGAGTTGCCGAGTTCGACGCGGAACGAGGCCTGGTCAAGAATGACCTTGCGCTGTGTTCCTGTCCAAAACGACTTACTGACGTTGTTAAATTCTAGCATTACAAACCCGAGTTAACTTCCGGCAAACCCTCATAAACTGGATCACCTTAAATTTAGGTAATTGCGAATTCAGGCTACAATATGACTAATTTATAGCGATTGATGTCAAATTGCGATCAATCAATAGAATAGGGCCGATACGTTTCCGCACCGGCCCCTATTCAAAAGGTAAAGACCTTAGAAGTCTTGCTTGACGACCTTGGTCAATTTGCCAGCAATAATGGCAAGCACCGCGGCGGCAAAGCTGAACAAGGCCCCCATCTTCGCCGCGTCCTGAACCGGTCCGGCGTCAAAGGCGACCGACGCGATGAACAGCGACACTGTAAAGCCGATGGCAGCAACCAGTCCGACAACGATAAGGTCCACGATCCGCATCCCCTGAGGCATGCCCAACCCAAGCGGCACAGCCGCCAACCAGCCAAACAGCAGAACACCGACCGGCTTGCCGATAATCAAACCGGCGAGCACCAGCCAAGTGGCGTCTCCGATCGATCCAAACTCAACACCGGCGTTCAACAGACCAAACAAGAACAACACGACCTCAACCGGATGCTTGAGAGCATGCTCCATGACGTTGAGCAAATCGTGCAGGTAACTTTCGGCTTCCGAGAAGATACCGAACGCCCGGTCTGCGTGTGGAATGGCAAGAACAACGGGTAACAAGCCAAGCGCTGGGTGCAGGCCCGATTTCATGAAAGCGTACCAGCTGATTAGACCTGCAATCGCATATGGCCAGAAGCTGAGCCATTTGCGCACCGCGGTTGAGTTGGGGCGCAGTTGATTGCCGCGGTCCAGATAACGCGGCAGCCAGTTGAACAGCAGATAGACGCCAACGGCTGCGGCGACAGACACCAACAACCATTCCGGTGCAAGCTCAGCCGATGGATAGAAGACCGCCAAGATTATCAGGCCAATGGCGTCGTCGGCAATGGCGAGCAACAACAAGAACCGAACCGCCGGGTGCCCGGCCCCAAAGACCATGCGACCAACAAGATACGAGAACGCAATGTCGGTTGCGGTCGGGATGGCCCAGCCATTGGCAACGGCTGAATAGGTGTCAGACCCCAGGAAATATGCAAGTCCAAGGTACACGCTGATCGGCCCGAACATACCACCGGCCGTTGCGAACAACGGGGTTGCGGCCTTTTTGCCGCGCAGCGACCCGTTTTTCAGGATGATCGCTTCCCACACCTCTTTTGCGGCAATCGCAAAGAACAGCGCCATAAGCCCGTCATTCACCAGATAGTGGAGTGACATTACTTTGGGCGAGTCAGCGTTGCCGAAAGCGGCATAGCCTTCGCCATAGGTTTTCTTCCAATAGGAATAATCCACGCCGATCCAATCGTTGAACCAAAGAGGGTAATCAACCAATTGGTGATAAGATTTCGGATCGATATTTGCCCAGATCAGCGCAATCAATGCACCAAAGATCAAAAGCAAGGAATAGCTGGTCAAAAAATTCCAGACGCGATACATTATGTTCCCCTCGTTCGCACGTTCGGGTTCGAGTTACCCTATGCGTTTATATAGGGCAACGATGCATGGAGAAAAGGTGCATCCGGTGTCGATTTTCTCAACTTTTTGGGAAATATTAGGCGATTGCTTGCCAAGCCAACCCTGACAGAGTTGCACCAAGTATTGCAAAGCCAAGATAGGCGTAGAAAACACGTGGCTTCACAAGGGCCCACACAGCGATTGCGGCTGGAATACTGCTAACACCACCGGCGATCATAAAGCTCATGGCGGCGCCTTGCGCCATGCCCTGATTGAGCAGCGCATCGACCAAAGGCACGGCGGCATAACCGTTCATATAAGCCGGCGCACCGACCAGCGCCCCGAGGAGAATCGTGCCCGCACCTTCTCCGCCCAACACGTTGGCGATCAACTCGGCAGGGATATAGCGCAGCATCATCGCTTCGATGACATAGGCAAGGGCAAGCCACTTCAAAAGGAACAGCGCGTTTTCAACGACCGAGTCGCGAAAGGTGTGGCGCCGCTCGGCCTCGGTCCAGAATTTCCAAACCGGTGTGCCTGAAAACGGCTTTTTCACACCGCAGCACCCGCCGATTTGCGGCTTTTCGCGCAGCGGGTCGAGAAAGACAGGCGTTTTGGCGAACAGCATGGTCAGCGATCCCCCCAAAAGCCCGATGGCGACAGCGGCGACGGTTTTGCCTAACGCGAACTCATAGCCCAAAGTGCCTGACGTGATTAGGAACATCGCGGGGTCCATCAGGGGCGACGCCAGCCAAAATGCCATGACGGCACTTAAGGGTGCACCAAGGGCCAGAAGCGCGGCGATAAAGGGAATAACCTCGCACGAGCAAAACGGCGAGAGACCACCAAGCAGGGCGGCAAAACCGATCATCCGAACCTCTCGACCGATAAAGGCCTTGGCCAGAAGATTTTCGGCACCGGTCGCTTTCAAGGACCCAATGGCGAGAACCGCGAACCCGATAAAGGGGGCCGTGCCAAGCAGGGCACCGCTGGCGAACTCGACCGTTGGGAACAGCGCTTCGGTATCAAACAGCGCGATGCCAATCAGAATGGCAATCAGCGCTAGCCAAGCCTTGTCGATACGTTTCCAAATGGCGACAGGATCGTTGAAGGGAATATCAGTCATCTCGGGTCTCGTCTTTGGCAGAGTGTGCACTGTCGGCGCAGCATTCTTGCAGCAGATAGGTCGAAAGCTCGCGTACCCTCGGGTAGGACACTGCGCATCGGATCACACGGCCGGTCTTGACCTGATCGACCAGACCGGCCTGCGCCAGCAATTTGACATGATGCGTCAGGGTTGATCCGGTGATGCCGGTCCTGTCGCCCAACTCTCCGATGCTCAGGCCTTCGTCGCCAGCGCGAACCAACGCCTTAAGGACAGAAAGCCGTTGTTCAGACCCAAGCGCTGCAAAGGCCGAGGCGGTTTGGGCGATGCCCAATGTATCATCATGCATTATTTTCATATTTCGAGAATTATCGAAATGAATTGCGCATTGCAAACATATTTTCACATTTATCGAAATATTTTCTTGAGACACCGGGAAAACTCAACAAGGTAAGGGGATGAGCACCGCCCTTTCAGACGCAATCCGCAGTTGCACCCTTTGTGCGCCCCGATTTGCCGCGACCGAAACCGCCCATGCGCCAAGGCCCGTTGCGTGGTTCAACAGCGACTCGCCGATCCTGATTGCGGGCCAAGCCCCCGGCATGAAGGTGCATCTGTCGGGCAAACCCTTCGATGACCCCTCGGGCGATCGCTTGCGCGACTGGCTGGGGTTAAGCACCGCGCAATTTTACGACCAAGGGCTGGTCTCAATCGTCCCGATGGCGTTTTGTTTTCCGGGGTATCGCAGTGGTGCCGACCTACCGCCGCCCGCGATCTGTGCGAAAACATGGCATCAACGGGTCATGGCGTCATTGACCAAAACCAGACTCACGCTTCTGGTCGGCGGCTATGCGCAAAAGTTTCATCTGCGCTCAAACCTTGCGTTGACAGACCAGGTGAAAGCATGGCGCGACCATGCGCCCGACCTGTTTCCCTTGCCTCATCCGTCGTGGCGGAATACGGCATGGCTAAAGCGCAATCCGTGGTTTGAAGACGATTTACTGCCACCCTTGCGCGCCCGCGTGCAGGAGATCCTCAATGAGCGACCAAACACCCCTTGATCTGGCCCATGTGGCGATGGAAACCGCACCGGACAATGTGGAAAAGCGTCTCAAGTATTATGAACGGCTGGCCGACAGCGAACTGTTTCTTCTGCTGACCGAAGAAGCCAAGGGCGACCGTCTGTCCCCCGAGCTGTTTGAACTGGCGGACTCCAGCTTTGTCCTTGCCTTTGATCGCGAAGAACGCTTGGCCGCGTTCGTTGGCAGACCCGCCCCTTACGCCGCGATTTCAGGCCGCGTGATTGCGGGTATGTTGGCAGGGCAGGGGGTTGGCATCGCTCTCAACCCCGAGGTCGCGCCGTCGTCCAACATCATTGACCCCGAGGCCGTTGCCTGGCTGGCCGACACTGTATCCGCAGCCCCTGAGGAATTGCAGGCGCGTGTGACGGAAGTCCTGCCGCCGAATGTGCCGGAAGTTCTTGTGACGACTTTGGCTGAAAAGCTGGCGACGGCAACGGGGTTGGCCGACACGGCTTATTTGGTCGCCGTCCAATATGACACCGGTGCCAAGGGGCATATGTTGGGCGTCATCAATGCTCTGGCCGATGCGCAGGGTGCGATTGCCAAAGCGGTGAACGAGGCGCTGACATTCTCGGGGCTTGAAGCCGCCGCTTTGGACGTGACCTTTGTTGCCCCGCACGACCAGATTGCTGCCAGCTTGGCCAAGGTCGGCCTGCGGTTCGATTTGCCCCAGCCTACGCCGGCGCGGGAATACGCGCCCAAAGCCCCTGGTATGGATCCCGAAAACCCGCCAAAACTTCGGTAAGTTGCCTTAGTAGCCCTTTTGCCGATCCACGAGATGCAGAAACGGCTCGCCCGCTTCGCCGCGTCGCACGTTCTCGGCGATCACTTCCGCCGATGTTGTCGCCCGCGTTTCCGAGGCGATGTGCGGGGTCACGGTCACTTTGGGATGTGACCAAAAGGGGTCGCTGGCCGGTAAGGGTTCAATGCGGAAAACGTCAAGCGTCGCATGGCCCAAGTGCCCCGCGTCCAAACTGGCGATCAGATCCGCGTCGTTGATAAGCGTGCCACGACCGGGATTGATAAGAACCGCGTCCTTGGGCATCTGTGCAAATGCCGCTGCATCAAACAGATCGTTTGTATCTGGCGTTGACGGCAACAACAGCACGGCGATTTCCGCGATCGAGAGCGCCTCGCTGAAACCCTCTTTACCGTGATACGTGGCAATTGCGTCGTGCTGCTTCGGCGAGTTGCTCCAACCGCTGACGTTGAAATCCAAAGCTGACAGCGCTTCGCCGCAAGCGCGCCCCAAAGCGCCGAAGCCAAAAATCACAACGCTGCGGTCACGTGACATTGGTGGGGCACCCAAGCGCCATTCACCGTCTTGACCGTTCAGATAGGTATCCATGCCGAGATGGTGCCGCAGAACATGGCCGGTCACCCATTCGACCATGCCTTGCGACAACCCGTAATCGACCATCCGTGTAAGTGGCAGATCAAGCGTCGGATTGCCGACAACCTGATCGACACCAGCCCAGAGATTGAGCACGGCTTTACATCTTGTGTAGGGGCCAAAATCGCTGACCGAGGAATTGGGTGCATACACCAAATAATCCACCTGCTCGGGCGGAAATTCGACCCGCAAGTCGACCTCTAGCCCCAAATCGGCAAAGGCTTTGCGCATCGGACCCTCGTATTGGTCCCAGCGTTCGGTCAGGGCCGAGAATTGCACATTGATCGTCATGGGGTCTCCCGAGGTCTGTGGACATGTGCGCTTTGGACCAGGCCGAAAGCGGCAAGGATAACAAGCATCGCTGTGCCGCCATAGCTGACCAGTGGCAAGGGGACACCAACGACAGGGGCCAATCCCATGACCATCGCCATGTTGACTGCAAAAAACAAAAAGAAGGTCATCGAGATACCAATGACCAACAGCGACGAATATCGGTCCTTCATCCGCATCGCCGCAAACAGGCAAAACAGAATGACGAGGACATAGAGGAACAACAGCGCGCTGCCTCCAAGAAACCCGAATTCCTCGGCAAGGGTGGTGAAGATAAAATCGGTTTGCTTTTCGGGCAGAAAGTTCAACCGCGATTGCGTGCCCTGCATGAAGCCTCGGCCCGTCCACCCGCCCGAGCCTAGGGCAATCTTGGACTGGGTGATGTTATAGCCCGCATCCAAAGGGTCACTGGCGGGGTCAAGAAAGGTATCGATCCGCCGGTATTGATAGTCTTTCAGCAACTGCCAACTTTGACCTCGTGACTGAAAAACTGCGAAAACCGTCCCAGCACCGGTTGCAATAATCGTGGCGAAATAGGCCCAATGCACCCCTGCGGCAAACATCACAACGCCGCCGGTCATCAGCAACAAAAGGGCGGTGCCCAGATCAGGCTGGCGCAAAACCAGATAGGTCGGGATCAGCGTGATAACCACAGGCACGATCACCCAAAACGGACGTGAGATATTTCGCACCGGCACTGCATCATAGTAAGCCGCCAAAACCATGACCAAGGCGATCTTGGCGACCTCGGACGGCTGCAAGCGCATGAAACCGAGATCAATCCAGCGCTGGGCACCCATGCTTATGACGCCGTAAACCTCGACAACCAGCAGCAGGACGAGCGAGAATACAAAGGCCATGACGGACATGTTTCGCCAGAACCAGATCGGCACCATGGCGATGATGAACATCAATGTCATACCAAGCACAAACCGCTGTATTTGCGCCTCGGCCCAGGGGCGCATGCTGCCCCCCGCGACCGAATAGAGCATCAGGAAGCCGAAAGCGGAAATCGCCATCAGCACCAATATCAGCGGCCAATGCAGATAGAGGATCTTGCGCCACCCCGTCGGGATGGTGCGCACGCGATACTCAAGATAGCTCATGCTTGCCCCCGATCACCTATCGGTACTCGGTTCTGTTGCCGCTCGATGGAGTCCTGGCGTTCTTTGATGATGAAGCGATCCCGCTCGGGGTAGGCCTCGAGCGGGGGCGGACCGTCAAACAGCGCCTGTAATGTCACATCGCGCGCGATTGGCGCCGCAGTGGACGAGCCGCCACCGCCATGTTCGACAACGACAGCCACAGCGAATTTCGGATTGTCGAAGGGAGCATAATTGACATAGAGCGCGTGATCGCGTTCGTCCCATGGAACCTCTTCATTGTCGACAAGAACGTTGCTGACCTGCGCCGTGCCGGTCTTGCCCGCCATCCGAAAGTCTTCGTCTTCAATCCGCGAGGCGTAGGCCGTGCCCTTGCGGTGGTTAGAAACAGCAAACATGCCACGGCGGGTCACGCGCAGGTTTTCTTCCGACAGGCCAAGATACTCACCCGCGCCGCTCGGTTGCTCGACGCCGTCGATCTTCTTGATAAGCCGAGGGTAAACCGCCCGACCCGTCGCCAAGCGCGCAGTCATCACCGCCAGTTGCAGTGGCGTTGCCAAAACATAGCCCTGCCCAATCGAGGCGTTGGCGGAATCGCCGATCACCCATTCGGCGTCGCGATAAATGCGTTTCCATTCTTTCGACGGGATCAGGCCACTCGTGACCGCTGACATGGGGATTTCGTAATGCTCGCCCAGCCCGAGACGCCGCGCCATGGCCGAGATATTTTCAATGCCAACTTTGAGGGCAAGATCATAGTAATAGACGTCACAGCTTTCCCGAAGCGAGTCATTGAGGTTCATTGACCCGTGACCGACCTTTTTCCAGCAATTGAATTTTCGACCGCTGATCTCAAGAAAGCCGGGGCAATAGGTGGTTTCGTTGGGATCGATGATGCCACTTTCGAGACCTGCAAGCGCGGCGATCATTTTGAAAGTTGACCCCGGGGGATAGGCATCCTGCACTGCCTTGGACGCCAGAGGGCGTTTTACGTTGTCGCGCAAGCTGGAATAGTCCCCGACCGAGATACCCCTGACGAACAGGTTCGGGTCAAAGTCAGGCGTCGAGACTATGGCGCGAATATCGCCGTTTTCCACATCCATGACCACGACGCTGGCGCTTTCATCCCCTAGGCGAGTGCGGATGTAGCTTTGCAGTTTATGATCCAGCGTTAGCTGAAGATCGGCCCCGCTGTCGCCCTCGCGGCGCTCCAATTCGCGCATCACGCGGCCAACGGCGTTGACTTCGACGCTTTTGGTTCCGGCTTTGCCGCGCAGTGAATCCTCAAGGTTGCGCTCAATCCCAACCTTGCCGATTTGAAACCGCGGGATGCGCAGAATTTGGTCAGGGTATTCGATCTGCTCAAGATCGCGGCTGCTGACCGGTCCGACATATCCGACAACATGGGCAAAGGACGGGCCGGTCGGATAGCGTCGCGACAGACCGACATCCGGCGTCACGCCCGGCAATGCCAGTGAATTTGCAGCGACCTTGGCCACGGCGTCCCATTCAACGCGATCCGCCAAGGTGATCGGCAGGAAGGGCGGGCTGCGCTCGATCTCGGCCATCGCTTGGTTCAGTTCCTCGGCGTCAAGCTCGATCAGGCTCGAAAGGCGCGCGATTGTCGCGTGAATGTCGTTTGCGTCCTCAGGAACAATGACGATTCTGTAGCTTGGTTCGTTCAGGGCGATCGGCGTGCCGTCGCGATCGAAAATCTGACCGCGCTCGGGCGCGATCAAACGAATATTGATCCGGTTTTCTTCCGCAAGAAGCCGGTATTTGTCAGCCTCTTCGACCTGAAGATAGCGCATCCGACCCGCCAGAACACCCGCGACCGCAAGCTGACCGGCCCCCAGCACCAAACCGCGCCGCGAGATTTTTTTGGACGAAGCCAAGAGTTCTTTTTCCGGCCGTCTCATGCGCGTCGCCCGCTTGCGGTTGTGTCAATCAGCGCCGGTTTGCGGATGCGGAAAACCCCGGCTGTGATCGCAACGATCAGCGGGTAGACGGCCACCGTTGCCAAATATTGCGCCGCGTTCAGCGTCAGAGACGGTGTGTCGAGCAACAAAACGGTCATCGCCACACGCTCGGCGGCAAAAATCGCCGCGATACCCGTCGACACCCTGAGCCATTCCAATCCAAAGCCGGTTGAGCGCATGCGATGCCGTTGCTGAGCAAACCGATTGGCAAGCAAAACCACCAGCGCCGCCCACAACCCCGGAACACGCATCAACAAAAGATCCGCCAGCAAAGCGACAGCGGCAACAAGCAGGATGGGGGCATAGTCAGGACGACGGATCACCCACGCCAGCGTGATGCCCAAAACCAGATCCGGCGAAAACGTGATCCACCCGTCTTGCCCAAGCGGCAGCAGGTAAAACATAATCACGACGCCGCAGACCGCCACATAGAGCAGCCGCATGGCCCATGTCTGTGTCACACTCCGCTCAGCCATCCGGGTCCGCGCTTTCGTTAAAGAGTATCACGTCGTCAAAGTCGCGCAGGTCTTCTTTAGGCACACCGCGCAGAACGCGTAAAAACGCCAAACGCTCAAAATCGGCTGCAAGGCGCACCAAAAAGCGGCCATCGCGGCTTTCGATCAACTGACCCACAAGCAGATCGGCCGGAAATACCCCTCCGTCGCCCGAGGTCACAACCCGATCTCCCGGGCGCACAAGCTCGGGCTTTTCAAGAAAATCGACCAACGGCGTTGGCGAGTTGTCCCCTGCCAAAATCGCGGTCTGGCCCGAGGGCTGGATTGTGATCGGCAAACGGCTGTTGGTGTCGGTCAGCAGCAGTACCCGCGACGTTTCCTGACCAAGTCCGGAAATCCGCCCCACGAGACCGATCCCATCCATCGCGGCCAAGCCGTCGCGCAGGCCATCCCGCTCGCCAATATTCAGCAATACCGAGCGACGAAACGGCGATCCGCTGTCCGTCAGCACGACCCCTGTGACATAGGTCAGATCGGGGTCTAACCGCACGTTGTTGAGGTCCAGCAAACGGGCGTTCTTCAATTCCAACTGAAGCGCGGCTTCTTTCCAGGCCTTCATCTGTTGCAATTCGCGGCGCAGTTCTTGGTTTTGCTCATAAATGCGCGCGTAGCTTTGAAAATCACGGACAATGTTCAGGGTCGCGGTCACGGGGGCCATGGCCCACTCCATGTTCGGCACGACGCGATCAATCACCGCCATGCGAAATCTCTCGACGCGGGGCGAGTCGATACGCCAAACGATCGCCAAGACAATGAAGCAAAACACCAGTATGCCGATCAGCAACCGCCGGATCGGTAGGAAATAGTCTTCGGTATTGGTGCGATCCTGTGCCAAAAAAACCTCCGATCAGAAGGCGGGTGGATCAGCTATCGTAATCGATGACGTGGCGAAGCTGTTTCTCATATTCAAGCGCTTTACCGGTGCCCAAAGCAACACAATTCAACGACTCGTCAGCAACCGAAATGGCAAGGCCCGTTTGTTCGCGTAGCGCGAGATCAAGATCACCCAGCAGCGCGCCGCCGCCGGTCAGCATCACGCCGCGATCCACGATGTCGGCGGCAAGATCAGGGGGGGTTGCCTCAAGCGCGGTCATCACCGCCTCGACAATTGCCTGAACCGGTTCGTTCAATGCCTCGGCGACTTGTGCCTGACTGATTTCGATTTCTTTGGGCACACCGTTCAACAGGTCGCGCCCACGGATCAGCATCGAGGCACCACGACCGTCGTCCGGCATCCTTGCCGTGCCGATAGAGGTCTTGATCCGTTCGGCCGTCGCCTCGCCGATCAGCAGGTTCTGCTGGCGGCGCAGATAGGAAATGATACTTTCGTCCATACGGTCGCCACCAACCCGAACCGAGCGGGCGTAAACGATGTCGCCCAGCGAAAGAACCGCAACTTCGGTCGTCCCACCACCGATGTCGACAACCATGTTGCCGGTTGGATCCGTGATCGGCATGCCAGCCCCGATGGCCGCGGCGATCGGCTCGGCGATCAGCCCCGCCCTGCGGGCGCCCGCACCCAGCACAGACTGCCGGATCGCGCGTTTCTCGACAGGAGTCGCGCCGTGCGGGACACAAACGATTATCTTGGGTTTTGAGAATGTCGTGCGCTTGTGAACCTTGCGGATGAAGTGCTTAATCATCTCTTCCGCAACATCGAAATCAGCGATCACACCTTCGCGCATCGGGCGAATAGCCTCGATGCTGCCGGGCGTGCGGCCAAGCATCAGCTTGGCGTCTTCACCGACTGCCAGCACCTTTTTCACACCATCTTTGACGTGATAGGCCACAACCGAAGGCTCAGACAGGATGACGCCGCGCCCTTTGACATAGACGAGCGTGTTCGCGGTCCCCAGGTCAATAGCCATGTCCTGAGAGAAAAATCCCCCGATATCACCGAATAATGCCATTCGCGCGTGTACTCCGAATCCCCGTGGGGTCTTTAGCGGTTTGAACCGGCCATTCTTATAGGGGCGGTCCCGAAATAGTGAAAGGCCCCATCGCCGCTTCTCAGCGTGTTTTCGCCGTTTGTTTGGGGGTGTTTGGTCGAAAGTGCTGATCCCGCGAACAACTGCGCTCTGACAATGGCCACCAACGACAAGCAATCCGGCCACAGAGTATCGCGAATTACAATATTTCGACCCCTTTGCGGTCGCTCCACTGTTGGCGGGTTCGCTGCTAGGCAACCCCCGATAGGTGATGCTGCGCGTCACTCCACTGGCGCGGGGATTGCCCGTAGGCGCGCTTGAACTCTCGGCTGAATTGCGAGGGGCTAATATAGCCGACACCCAGCGCCGCTTCGTTCACTGTCATGCCGCCGGCTATTTTCATGGCGGCATTGTTCAGGCGCATCGATTTCACGAATTGGATCGGAGACATCGTGGTCACTTGCTTGAACTTGCGATGGAACACGGCGCGGCTCATGCCGGCCCGTGCGGCGAGATCGTCAATCGAGACCTGGGACCCCAGATTGGAAGACACATGCGCAATTGAGCGACCAATGGCATTGCCAGCATCGAGCGACTGTCGAACAAACATGCCCGCGTCGCCCTTGAGAATTGCGTAGTAGAGTTCGCGTAATCGGGTCTGTCCAAGGACAGCGGTGTCCATATGGTTTTGGCCCAATTGCAAAAGCCGCATCAGCGCCTCGGAAAAAGACGCGTCCCAAGAGGCCAGGCGAATACCGCGCGAACGGGCATTCCCTCGGACGAGGGGTGTTTCGCTTGCGGCAGTTTCCATCTCATAGACCAAATCGGTCATCATCCGCGCGTCTAACGAGATCATGACCCCTAACAGAGGAGTCTTCTCGGACGCATCCGGCGTGCCAGCCTGCACGGGCATCGACATGGGACAGCACAGATACTGACTGTTGTCGTAGATATATCGCTGACCCTCAAGAACGGCCTCTTTCGCGCCGCTGACGATGGCGACAACACAAGGATCATAGACCGCAGGGGCACAGGGAATGGGGGCGCTGGCCCGAAATAGCCGGACGCCCTCAATGCCGGTCTCGGTCAGCCCGTCCGCAACTGCGCGCTGCGCAACCAATTGTTTGATGTGATCCATGGTCATGTCGTCAAACTAGCGCAAAGCCACCACGCAATTCAATCGAGGTGATACAATTGGGCAAGTATTCGCGACAATATTGTCTGTTTTAGCGCCGAACTGCGATATATTTACATGTCAGCAAGACAACCTACTTTCCGCGGCCACCGCTGCGCTACGACAAGGAAATGACCATGCCAGACACGACATTTGGACCCGAAGGGTGGACGCCAGAGCGACTCGAAAACCTTGAGGGCAAAACCTTTCTCATAACAGGGGCCAACGGAGGAGCGGGTTTTCAGGCAGCGCGGACGCTTTTGAACAAGGGCGCCGGGGTGGTCATGCTTAACCGCTCGGATGCGAAATCGCAGGACGCCATTGCCGCGTTGAAATCAGAATATGGACAGGGTGCGAACGTCAAATACATTCGTATGGATCTTGCGTCACTGGCCAGCGTACGCAAGGCCGCCGCAGAGGTTCTTGAAACCGTACCCCGCATTAACGCGCTGATATGCAACGCCGCAATTGCGCAGGTGCCAAGCCTGACCCTGACCGAGGATGGCTTTGAAAGCATGTTGGGCACCAACCACTATGGCCACTTTTTGCTGTGCGGAATGCTATTCCCACGCATTGACGATTCCAATGGCCGGATCGTGGTCGTAAGCAGTCTCGGCTACAACATGGGAATAAAAACGATCCAGTTCGACGACATGAATTGGGAAAAGAATTACCACCAGAACAAGACCTACTCGCAAAGCAAGCTGGCACAAATGATGTTCGCTTATGAGCTTCAGGACAGGCTGGGCGCCGCTGGAAAGACCAACGTAAAGGTCTACGTCTGTCACCCGGGGTCTTCGCGGACGTCGTTGATTTCAACCAGCGGGAATTTGGCAACCCGGATCATGTTTGGCCTAATGACCCTGACCCCAATGGTGCAATCGGCCGAAAAAGGCTCTTGGCCCGAGGTCATGTGTGCAACTGAATCTGATTTAGAGGAACGTGCGCTTTACGGCCCAACGGGACGTGCCCAGTTCGTTGGTCCGGTCGGCAAGGGCACTTTGCTGCCGCATGCATATGACAAACCGGTTATGGAACGCCTTTGGACGGTTTCAGAGCAAGCGACAGGCCACACTTGGACGCTGTAGATGCCATGCACCAAGAGGCCCCGGAACCAACCGGAGCCTCTTGAATGTCTTGGCTATGACGGATCCGTATAGGAAATTTCCCGCACATCCCCACCCGCGCCGGATTTCTCGCGGCGTACGATCAGGCGGTTGAGCGCGTGGATATACGCGCGGGCCGAGGCGACAACGGTATCCGTATCCGCTGACTGACCTGTGGCGATGTTTCCGTCTTCCTCCAGACGCACTGAAACCGTGGCTTGCGCATCCGTGCCTTCGGTCACAGCCTGCACCTGATACAGCGACAAATGCGCCGTGTTGGGGTGCAGTTGGCGGATCGCCTTGAACGCAGCATCAACAGGACCGTCGCCCTGACAGATCGCGGTTTTGCTTTCGCCGCCGACGTTCATCACCAGTGTTGCATCCGCAGGGCCGCCTGTGCCGCAGACAATGCGCAGGGTTTCCAGCTTCAGGAAATCGTTCTCGGCATCCTCGCTCGAGCGCATCAGCACGATCAGATCGTCGTCCATGACCTCTTTCTTGCGGTCGGCCAGTTCCTTGAAGCGGACAAACACGTCTTTCAGCTGGTTGTCGCCCACCTCATATCCCAGATGCTCCAGTTTATCGCGCAGTGCCGCACGACCCGAGTGCTTGCCCAGAGGCAAAGACGTCCCCGAGAGGCCAATGTCTTCGGGCAGCATGATCTCAAAGTTTTCGCGGTTTTTCAGCATACCGTCTTGGTGGATGCCGCTTTCATGGGCAAAGGCGTTCTTGCCAACGATGGCTTTGTTGAACTGCACGTTAAAGCCCGACACCGTCGCCACGCGGCGCGAGATATGCATGATCTTGGTCGTGTCGATCTTGGTGGTAAAGGGCATGATGTCGTTACGGGTTTTCATCGCCATGACGACTTCTTCCAACGCGGTGTTCCCTGCGCGTTCGCCCAGTCCGTTGATGGTGCATTCGATCTGACGTGCACCGCCTTCAACTGCCGCCAGCGAATTCGCCGTCGCCATGCCCAGATCGTTGTGGCAATGGGTGGCGAAAATCACCTCATCCGCCCCGGGAACGGTGTCGATCAGACGGCGGATCAGATCAGCGCTTTCACGCGGGGCGGTATATCCCACGGTGTCGGGGATGTTGATCGTGGTCGCCCCCGCCTTGATCGCAATCTCGATCACGCGACAGAGGTAATCCCACTCGGTCCGCGTCGCGTCCATCGGCGACCACTGCACGTTGTCGCACAGGTTTCGCGCGTGGGTCACCGTCTCGTGAATGCGATCCGCCATTTCGTCCATTGTCAGATCGGGGATGGCGCGGTGCAGCGGCGAGGTGCCGATAAACGTGTGAATGCGCGGGCTGGCGGCGTGTTTCACCGCGTCCCAGCAGCGGTCAATGTCCTTGAAATTCGCCCGCGCCAATCCGCAGATGGTCGAGGTTTTGGCGTTCTTCGCGATCTCGCTCACCGCGCGGAAATCGCCTTCCGAGGCAATCGGAAAACCCGCCTCGATGATGTCCACGCCCATTTCGTCGAGCAGTCCGGCAATCTCGAGCTTTTCGTCATGGGTCATTGTCGCGCCCGGGCTTTGTTCGCCGTCACGCAGGGTCGTGTCAAAAATCAACACGCGATCTTTATCGGTAGGTACGTTCATTTTCTTGATCTCTTGATTATCTATCTAAGCCTTGGCGCGTAGCAGTTCTCCCCTGAGCGGTCGCGCCGGGACGGCACGCTCAGAGGCGGCTTAGGAGTAGGGCACGGCAAAGCGGTCCGGTGGCCGGGCTTTGGGTCAACATATTGTTCAACGTCGTGCTCATGGGGCCGGACTATACGGGTTTGAAAACGAAGGGGAAGGGGGTTTTGCAGTTTTTGCCCGAATTGGGTCGCCCGCCTGTGGCAAAATGCGGACACAACCAAAGCACGGCCACGGTTTGTCAGGCGCTTTGCGGCCCAATCCGCGAAAGCGCAAACCGATTGACCGGCGTCGCGGGCTTTGATCTTGCTATGCATCGTGAACAGGGACCGCACCGAAACTTGTGCGCGACAGATTGTAGCTTGCTGCCGTTCGCGTTACCGAAGTCGCAGATGCGACCGAAAGGACGAGCGATGAAATTCAACCACGTCGGAATTCCGACCACCGAGGC
>JBELFK010000008.1:0-5378 GCA_042092935.1 Paracoccaceae bacterium
GTACCAAAGGTACCGAAAGTCCATACAAACAGTGAAGCTGACACTCTATCATCGCCTTGCGGCTAAGAGCGCGACATACAGACGTCCGTTCGTCGAAACAAACCAAACCGCCCGCATATCTCTTCAGATATCAATCATGTCAAACAGCACTCAGCGACAAAAACCAAACAGATGCGCCCTAAATTATACGGCGCGCCCGCCCAGTGTTACCTCTGATTTTCCTAGAACCTCGTCACTATCGTGGCTCAGTCCCGTCCCGCCTCTGCCTCAGCAGCGCCGGTGAAGGGGGTTCTAAGGTTACTGGTGAGAAGCTGCAAGTGGTTTTTTCGACCAAATGCAAAAAAGTTTCCACCACCCCAAAATCTTTAAGTTTCGGGGTATTTGCACTGCTCATCGGGCGTTTCCCGCCCGTTAAAATGACGCTAGCACAGCTTCTTTGATTTCACATAGCACTTTCATTCAGACCGCTGGCGGAATCACTTGCCCGGAATCGGTTAGTATCCTACGGTATGCGCATCCAATGATGGGAGAACTGGCCAAGCCAGTGCCGAAGGAGCAACCGCCCCGGAAACTCTCAGGCGACAGGACCGTCTTTGGATACATAAACTCTGGAGAGTGGCGCGGAAGCGTCCGCCGAAGGGATAACGATCTCAGGCGAAAGGACAGAGGGGGCATCTTGGACCGACCATTCGGCGGTTCTTTGGTGCCGCGAGAATTCTATTTCGAACGGCAAGTTAAACGGAGATGGATTATGTCCGATCTGGCGCGCACGCCGTTATACGACCTGCACCTCGAACTGGGGGCAAAGATGGTTCCGTTCGCGGGTTATGAAATGCCCGTTCAATACCCTGCTGGCGTCATGAAAGAGCATCAGCACACCCGCGCCAAGGCTGGCCTGTTTGATGTCAGCCACATGGGGCAAGTTATTTTAAGGTCTTCCAGCATCGAGAATGTGTCGCTGGCTTTCGAGACCATGGTTCCGGTGGATGTTCTCAGCCTGTCCGAGGGCCGTCAGCGCTATGGGTTTTTCACCAACCCAACTGGCGGCATTGAAGATGACCTTATGTTTGCTAACCGAGGCGATCACTTGTTTGTTGTCGTCAACGCTGCCTGCAAGGAGGCCGACATCGCGCGGATGAAGACCGTCCTACCTGCCGACGTGTCGGTCGATGTCATTACTGACCGCGCGTTGCTGGCAATCCAAGGCCCAACAGCTGCCGAGGCGCTAAGCACGCTCAACGCCGCAGTCGCCGAGATGAAATTTATGGATGTGGCAACGGTTGAGCTTGTCGGTTGCGACTGCTGGGTATCGCGCTCGGGCTACACCGGTGAAGATGGCTACGAGATCTCGGTCCCGTCCGAAAAAGCGGTCGCGCTTGCAAGGGCCCTTCTGGATCACCCAGATGTCGAACCGATCGGTTTGGGCGCGCGAGATTCACTGCGACTTGAAGCGGGGCTTTGCCTTTATGGACATGATGTCGATACCTCGACCTCGCCGGTTGAAGCTGGCCTAACTTGGGCGATCCAGAAATCGCGCCGCTTGGGCGGCGCACGCGCGGGCGGTTTTCCCGGTGAAGAGCGTATCCTGACCGAGTTGGCGGAAGGCGCATCCCGAAAGCGTGTGGGGCTAAAACCGGCCGGTCGCGCGCCCATGCGCGAAGGCGTTCCGCTTTACGCGACCGAGGAGTCGTCCGAACAAATCGGATCCATCACCTCGGGTGGTTTTGGCCCCACGGTTGGCGGTCCCGTTGCTATGGGATACCTGCCAAGCGAACTGGCCAAGGCCGGCACAACAGTATTCGGAGACCTTCGCGGCAAGCGACAAGCACTCACTGTCTCTGCCCTTCCCTTCACACCTGCAAATTTCAAAAGATAAGAAAAGGACCCTACCTATGAAATACACTGAAGAGCACGAATGGCTTCTGGCCGAAGACGATGGAATCATCACTGTGGGCATTACGGAACACGCTGCGACCTCGCTTGGCGACATCGTTTTTGTCGAAATGCCGGAAGAAGGCACTGTGGTTGCCAAGGGTGACGAATGCGTTGTTATCGAAAGCGTCAAAGCGGCTTCGGACATTATCTCTCCGTTGGACGGCGAAATCGTCGAGGTAAATTCAGCCCTTGAAGACGATCCGGGCAAAATCAACGAAGACCCGCTTGGCGATGCTTGGTTCTTTAAAATCCGCGCCGAGGACGCGTCCCAGATGGACGACTATATGGACGAGGCCGCCTACAAAGACCTGATCGGTTGATCCGGTGGGGCGGGGGTGATCCCTGCCCTGCCTCACTCAATTCCCGCAGCGCCTGCTGAACAAGAGAGCTATTGCCATGCCGTTTACGCCCACGGACTACCTGCCTTATGATTTCGCGAACCGCCGCCACATTGGCCCGTCTCCTGCCGAGATGGATCGTATGCTTGAAGCGCTGCAAGTTTCGTCACTTGAGCAGCTGATCGACGAGACCGTTCCCCAATCGATCCGGCAGGAAGCACCCCTTGATTTCTCGCGGCCAAAGTCGGAACGCGAATTGCTGCACCACATGCGACTGGTTGCCAGTAAGAACAAGGTTCTGACCAGCCTGATCGGCCAAGGCTATCACGGCACCGTGACGCCGCCCGCCATTCAGCGCAACATTCTGGAAAACCCAGCTTGGTACACGGCCTACACACCCTATCAGCCCGAGATTTCACAAGGGCGGCTAGAGGCCTTGCTGAACTATCAAACCATGGTCAGCGATTTGACCGGCCTCGAGATCGCGAATGCGTCGCTATTGGACGAGGCCACCTCCTGTGCAGAGGCCATGACAATGGCGCAGCGGGTTTCCAAATCGAAGGCGAAGGCGTTCTTCGTGGACCGCGATTGCCACCCGCAGAACATTGCGGTCATTCAGACACGCGCCGCGCCCCTGGGCATCGAGGTCATTATCGGTGACCCAGACAAGATGGACGCCTCGCAGGTGTTCGGCGCGATATTCCAGTATCCGGGCACCTATGGTCATGTCCGTGACTTTACCAGCCTCATCGAAGACTTACACGCGCACAAAGCAATTGCAGTCGTCAGCGCTGACCCTCTGTCGCTGACGCTGCTAAAAGAACCGGGCGAAATGGGGGCAGACATTGCTGTCGGCAGCACGCAACGTTTTGGTGTTCCGATGGGATATGGTGGGCCGCATGCAGCCTATATGGCCACGCGCGACGCCTATAAGCGCAATATGCCGGGCCGCATTGTGGGCGTGTCCATCGACAGCCACGGCAACCGCGCCTATCGCCTTTCGCTTCAGACCCGCGAGCAACACATCCGTCGCGAAAAAGCCACTTCGAATGTCTGCACAGCGCAGGCGCTGTTGGCGGTCATGGCGTCGTTTTATGCTGTCTTCCACGGGCCAGACGGCCTGAAGGCGATTGCCCAGCGCATTCACCGCAAGACCGTTCGCCTTGCCAAAGGGCTTGAGGAAGCCGGCTTTAAAGTCGATCCAAAGGCCTATTTCGACACGATCACCGTTGATGTTGGCCCGCTTCAATCCGCCGTGATGAAATCCGCAGTCGACGAAAAAGTGAACCTGCGAAAAGTTGGTGAAACCCGCGTTGGCATAACGTTAGACGAAGCCACGCGCCCCGAGGTGATTGAACGCGTTTGGCGCGCGTTTGGCATCACCCGCCGCGACGACAACTTCACCCCTGAATACCGTGTCCCCGCAGCGATGCATCGCAAGACAAGCTATCTTGAACACGAGGTTTTTCACATGAACCGCGCCGAGACCGAGATGATGCGCTATATGCGGCGGCTCGCGGATCGTGACCTTGCGCTGGATCGCGCCATGATCCCGCTCGGGTCCTGCACCATGAAGCTCAACTCTGCCGCGGAAATGATGCCCGTAAGTTGGCGCGAGTTTTCCATGCTGCATCCCTACTGCCCCAAGGATCAGGCGCAGGGGTACGGCGAAATGATCGATGATCTCTCGGCCAAACTTTGTGACATCACCGGTTACAGCGCGATTTCGATGCAACCCAATTCGGGTGCCCAAGGCGAATATGCCGGTCTGCTGTCAATCTCGGCCTATCACCGAGCCAATGGCCAAGGCCACCGCGACGTCTGCCTGATTCCAATGAGCGCACATGGCACCAACCCCGCCAGTGCCCAGATGGTCGGCTGGAAAGTTGTCGTGGTCCAGTCTGCCGAAAACGGCGACATTGACCTTGAAGATTTCCGTGCCAAGGCCGAGAAACACGCCGACAACCTTGCGGGGTGCATGATTACCTACCCCTCTACCCACGGCGTATTCGAAGAAACCGTGCGCGACGTGTGCAACATCACGCATGAACACGGTGGCCAGGTCTACATTGACGGCGCTAACCTGAACGCCATGGTCGGCCTTTCGCGCCCGGGCGATCTGGGTGGCGATGTCAGTCACCTCAACCTCCACAAAACATTCGCGATCCCTCACGGTGGCGGTGGCCCCGGCATGGGTCCGATTGGTGTGCAAGCGCATCTTATCCCGCATCTTCCCGGACACCCCGAAACCGGAGGTGTGCAAGGACCCGTCAGCGCAGCCCCTTTCGGTTCGGCCTCTGTGTTGCCGATCAGCTATGCCTACATCCATATGATGGGCGGAGAGGGTCTTACCCAAGCCACGCGGGTTGCCATTCTGAACGCCAACTACATCGCCAAGCGTTTGGAAGGTGCCTATGATGTGCTCTACAAAGGCAAAGCAGGTCGGGTGGCGCATGAATGCATCCTTGATACACGTCCCTTTGCCGAAAGTGCGGGGGTCTCGGTCGAGGACATTGCAAAACGCCTGATGGATTGCGGCTTTCACGCCCCAACGATGAGTTGGCCCGTCGCCGGCACCTTGATGATCGAGCCAACTGAATCCGAAGCGCTGTCAGAGCTTGACAGGTTCTGCGACGCCATGCTCGCCATTCGTGAAGAAATTCGCGACATCGAAGAAGGCCGGATCGACGCCGAGAACAATCCTCTCAAAAACGCACCTCATACGATGGAGGACTTGGTGCGCGAATGGGATCGCCCCTATTCCCGCGAGCAGGGATGCTTTCCGCCCGGGGCGTTCCGTGTCGACAAATACTGGCCGCCGGTCAATCGCGTCGATAACGCGTGGGGGGATCGCCATCTGGTCTGCACCTGCCCCCCAATGTCTGACTACGCCGAAGCCGCTGAATAGTGTCCTTTTGGTCTCAGGTTCCGAATCCCAAAGTGGTTTCGGAACCAACAAGGAAACCACATGTCTGACGAAACCAAAGGCAAGTCACTGCTTGAGAACGCCTATCGGCTGGCAACACCGGACGACAACATCGCCTATTACCGCGATTTCTCGGACAGCTATGACAGAGACTTTGCCGACAGTTTAGGCTTTGCCCT
>JBELFK010000008.1:5478-35534 GCA_042092935.1 Paracoccaceae bacterium
TTTCAAACCGAGGACGTCGCAATTTACGCAAACACCAATCACGATCATTCGAGCGACCGCGCCCTGATCGTCAGCTTTCGAAAATCCAGCGATTGACGCGTGTCGCGGCAAATCTTTGAGTCATGCTGTTCGCGAACCGCCTTAGTTAAGCGGCTTGGACACCCGCAATTGCACCGTTTCCACACCCGGGTTCAGCGGAAATATTTCGGCGTTCGAGCGATGATCGAAACTTGCAGCCAAACGCCAACCCGACGTGAATTCATAGCCGAGTTCAACACCTGACCTGAATTCAATCGGCCCGCCAAGATCAGGGCCGGACCCTTGAACATACAATCCGGTCATGGCGTGTAACTCGCTGTAAAAGCCGTTACCTTCGGATTTCATTGTGTAGCTGTGACCGGCACCTGCCCAGAAATCGCCGAGTGATGAATAAGAAACGCCATAAATCGACTGAAACGGCCCGTTCGCGCGCGAGCTGTCATAGCGTGCGTAAACCTCGCGTCCGATAACGTCGCCCCTGAACTGCAATGACCCTTGCGAAATCGCAATACGATCCTGCACTTCAAGTCGCGCCAAACAATTGCCATCGCAATTATAAAATGCGTCGTTCATGCCGAGCACGAGGGTCAAGACCGCAAAAATACCGTTCATGATAGCTCCTAAATCAATGCGTCGTTCTTTACGCAATTCACACAACATGTCCAGTTGCGCCTGCGCCAAAGCACACGTTGCCAATCGGGCGGATTCTTGTAGGTTTGTCGGAAATGTAACTTCGGCGGAAGACGGTTTCCAAAATGTCCCAATCTGCACAACCGGACCAATCGACGGACGCTCCCAAAATCCTCTATCTTACGACGCTTTATCCTGCGGCGTCCCACACCTTTATTCTGCGTGAAATCCTTGCGCTGCGAGAGTTGGGACTGGACGTTCAAACCGCCTCGGTTCGCAAACCTGGCGCGCAGCACATGATCGGTCAAGTCGAACGGGACGAGGCGGCGAAAACCTATTACGTCCTTGGGCGTGGCGCCCTGTGGCGCACGTTCAAGGCGCATGGCTATCTTAAAATCACCCGCCCGCTTCGGTATCTTCGAACCTTTGGCATGGCTCTGAGACTCCGTCGCCCAGGCATCAAAGGATTTCTAAAGCAATTCGCCTATTTTGCCGAAGCCGGGATCATTGCCCGACATATGCAGAAGAACGGCATCACCCACCTACACAACCATTTCGGCGATCAAAGCGCCACCGTGGCGATGCTGGCCTCTCAACTCAGCGGCGTCCCGTTTAGTTTCACGATCCACGGCCCAACCGACCTTCTGGATCCTGTCGGCTGGGCAATGGCCAAAAAGATCGAGCTTTCAAAATTCACCGTTTGCATCAGTGAATTCGCGCGCAACTTCGCGTCCGAAACCTCCGGTACGCAGCATGACGACAAGTTGTTCATCATTCACTGCGGGGTTTTTCCCGAAGTTTACAAGGCGCCGCCGCTCGAGTCAGCCAAAGGCCTTCGGCTTGTCTTCGTTGGCCGCCTCGATCCGGTCAAAGGCGTGCCTGTGTTATTCGACGCTCTTGAGAAGGTGCGTGAAACGCGCACGGACATATCGCTTGAAATCGTCGGCGGCGGATCACTCAAGGAAGAGCTTGAGGCCCGTGCCAAAGACATCCCGGGGGTCACCTTTCACGGCTATATGTCGCAAGACGAGGTCGCGGCAAAGATCGAGGCCTCGGACGCACTCGTCCTGCCAAGCTACGCGGAAGGGTTGCCCGTTGTTTATATGGAGGCCCTGGCCTCGGCGCGTCCAGTTATTGCCACAGACGTTGCTGGTGTTTCCGAGCTTGTCGAAAACAACCAAACGGGGTTGCTGATCGAACCGGGCGATTCTGACCAGTTGGCGAAGGCCATCCTTGAAATGGCCGGAAACCCGCAAAAACGCCGCGAAATGGGCCTTGTGGGGCGCGAACGGGTGGCGGAAGAGTTCAATATTCGCGAAGAAGCCAAACGTATGAAAACGCTCTACATTCACGGAACAGCTTCAACAAAGCGACCAGCAAAGTTTCTTGACTAAAAGATGCATTTTTTCGGTTTTCCAATCACGAAGAGTATTGATCTCGGTTTCGCAGAATGATAGCCGACGTCGCGTGCCCCTATAGCTCAGCTGGTAGAGCAACTGATTTGTAATCAGTAGGTCCGCGGTTCGAGTCCGTGTGGGGGCACCATTTCACTGACATCTCAATCGGTCGCGCCAGCACGCGGGTTATTTGATCCTGCTTGTGCCGCTAGGCACTATGTATTGAAATCGTCGATTAGATCGTCTGGCTTTGCGAATTTGACGAGATCGTCGCGGTCGCTGATCGCGATCAATGTGCCGTTCACCGTGACCCCATAAGGCTGAAGCCCTTTGAACGCACGGCTTAGGTTTTCCGGAGTCATTCCCAACAGCGATGCCAAGCGCCGCTTTTCGCATCCCAATTCAAACGCGCATTCTCCTCCCTGACTGTCTTGCAGGCGTAGCAGGTAGTTCGCCAACCGCTCCAACGACGTGCGCAGCTTCAGATTTTTGTGCGCCTTGACAGACGACCGATAGCATCGCGCCAGTTCAGTAACGATTCCGCGTGCGAAGTGGCTGTCTTGATCGAATACCGCGCGGACGTCCTGACTTGGCACCAAAACGATGCGACTCTTTTCGAGCGTGCGCGCTGACATCAAATACCGCGCATCCTTGATCGTCGCGGCCAGAATAAAAGTCGAAATCGGGTGGACCGTCGCCATGCTGGTTTCACGATCATTCCAGGTCGAAAACAAATCAACCGATCCCGATAGAATGATGTGAAGAAAGTCGCAGGGATCCCCTTCTGAGATCAATTCGATCTGAGGCGGAAAGTTCTGCACATAGGCGGCGCGCATCAGAGAATGAAAATGTTCATCCTCCATATCTTCAAACAACGAGAGCCCTCGTATGTCCGGATAATCGGACTCTGAAAAACCAATGTGCATCTAATATCCCCTAGCAGGGACTTGGCAACAGAGCTTGATAAATGTCAAGCCGCGCGGCGCATTTTGCCTCATGAGGCTTGATTTGCAGCCTGCGACGACATGACATTTTTTGCTAACTCATTTATTTTAAACAATAATTTCTCATATTTGATCCACGTCAACTCCCGATGAGCAGAATCTCGCTCTTGTGCTTGCGACACATGAAGGCTGCGGAACCGACCTTTTGGGGTGGGAATGCCTCTCATAGCATGGGGACAAGTGATGGAAATTCAAAACAAGGCCACGGGACTGTGGCGGAACTTTTTCAACGTAAGAATGGTACAAATCAGAACCTTCCACATGACGTGGTTTGCGTTCTTCTCGTGCTTCTTCGCATGGTTTGGCATCGCGCCGTTGATGATTGTCGTGCGCGACGAAATGGGGTTCACAAAATCGCAAGTCGGCTGGACGATTATCGCATCGGTTGCCGTCACAATTCTGGCGCGGTTCTTTATCGGCTGGCTCTGTGACCGGATCGGACCAAGGCTTGCCTACACAGCCTTGCTGATATTCGGGGCTTTCCCTGTTGCGGGTATCGGACTTGCCAACAGTTTTGAAAGTTTCTTGGTCTTCCGCCTGTTGATCGGTATCATCGGCGCATCCTTTGTCATCACTCAATACCACACATCGGTCATGTTCGCGTCCAACGTGGTTGGAACCGCCAACGCGACCAGCGCCGGTTGGGGTAACCTGGGTGGAGGCGTCACGCAATTCGCGATGCCGCTGGTCTTCTCGATGTTTGTTGTCGGCTTCGGTTTTTCTGACGCCGCAAGCTGGCGTTTGTCGATGGTCGTCGTTGGCATCGTCATTTTCTGCGTCGGTATCGCCTATTTCTTCCTGACGCAGGACGCGCCAGATGGCAACTTCAAAGACCTGCGTGCCCAAGGCAAACTTGAGAAGAAAGAGAAAGTCACCGGCGCATTCTTCATGGCGCTTCGCGACTATCGGGTCTGGGCATTGTTCCTGATCTATGCGGCCAGCTTTGGAATCGAGTTGACGGTCAACAACGTCGCCGCGCTGTATTTCTACGACTATTTCGAAGGCATTACCCTTGTCACGGCCGGATTGATTGCGGCGTCCTTTGGTTTGATGAACGTTTTTGCACGGACATTGGGCGGCATCTTTGGCGACAACTTCGCGTCACTCTGGGGCCTCAAGGGGCGGTCGTTCTGGCTTTTTGTTGTGCTGCTTGGCGAAGGCATTGCCCTGATGCTGTTCAGCCGCGTTGATGTGTTGTTCCTTGCGATCCCGATGCTCGTCATCTTCTCGCTGTTCACGCAAATGGCTGAAGGTGCGACCTATTCAGTGGTGCCCTTCATCAACAAAAAGGCCTTGGGTGCGGTCGCTGGCACCGTGGGTGCAGGTGGCAACGCCGGTGCGGTTGCAGCGGGCTTCCTTTTCAAAAGCGAAATCCCTTGGAACGACGCCTTCCTTTATCTTGGCATGATCGTTGCAGCCACTTCTGTCGTTGCCTTCCTCGTTCGGTTTTCGACCGCACAGGAAGAAGAGGAAGCGGCCCTTTACGAAAAGGCTCAAATGGAGGCGCTCGAACTGCGCGCCGCCCGCGCGATCAACGCTCTGAACCACTCAAAAGAGGTGATCGAAAGCTACAACCGCACACACGAAAACAAAGTGTGACCAATCTTCAGGTCACCTTGCCGGTGGCCTGACTGACGCAATCCTCAGGAGGTAAAACTGTGGGACAAGACATTAGAAACTGGAACATTGAGGACGAGAGCTACTGGGCTTCGACCGGCAAGGCCATCGCCACCCGGAACCTCTGGATCTCAATTCCTAGCCTGCTTTGCGGCTTCGCCGTCTGGCTTTATTGGGGCATCATCACCGTTCAAATGGTGAACCTTGATTTCGGCTTTGCGAAATCTGACCTGTTTACGCTGGGGGCCATCGCCGGTCTGACAGGGGCGACTTTGCGTATCCCGTCCACCTTCTTCATCCGGATCGCAGGCGGGCGGAACACCATTGTGTTTACGACCGCGCTGCTGATGATCCCCGCCGCGGGTGCGGGCCTTGCGCTGCAAGACCCCGACACGCCGCTGTGGTACTTCCAGATGCTGGCGTTCCTGTCCGGTATCGGTGGCGGTAACTTCAGCTCGTCGATGTCAAACATCAGCTTCTTCTATCCGAAGAAGATTCAGGGCTTTGCCTTGGGGATGAACGCAGGCCTGGGGAACTTTGGTGTGACAACCATGCAAATCCTCGTGCCTCTGGCGATGACCATGGGTCTGTTCGGTGGTGAAAGCCGTACGCTGGTGAACACCTCGGGGACGCTGATCGGCAAGATCCCTGCGGGCACCGAGACCTATATCCAGAACGCTGGTCTGATCTGGCTCGTGTTCCTTGTGCCGCTGGCCATTATCGGCTGGATGGGCATGAACAACATTCGTGACGAACACGTGTCACCAAAAATCCCGAGTTTCTTTGGCTCGGCTGGAATCATCACGGGCATGTTGCTGATCGGTCTGGCCACATCGGCTTTCGGTGTCTGGCTGATGTTGCCGTCCGTTGAAGGCGGGATCGCCACGTCGGGCTTTGGTATTTCGAAATGGCTCGTGCTACCGATCGTGATCGCGTTGACCGTTCTGGGCCTGAAACTCATCCCAGGCGCCGTCGGGCAAAACCTGAGCCGCCAGTACAAGATCTTCGGCAACAAACACACTTGGGCGATGACGGTGATCTACACCATGACCTTTGGGTCGTTCATCGGCTACTCTGCTGCCCTGGCACTGACGATCAAGGTTGTCTTTGGCTTCAGCCACGTTGAGGTTGACGGCGTGATGACCCACGACATGGTGAACCCCAATGGCCCCTCGGCCCTGATGTTCGCATGGATGGGACCCTTCATCGGTGCCTTGATCCGTCCGCTGGGCGGCATGTGGGCTGACCGCGCGGGTGGTGCAAAAGTGACCCAGATCATTTCGGTCGTGATGGTTGCCTGTGCGCTTGGCGTCGCCTACTTCATCCAGCGGGCGTACCAGTCGGCAACCCCGGAACAGTACTTCTACCCATTCCTGATCCTGTTCCTGGTTCTCTTTGCTGCAACCGGTATCGGCAACGGCTCGACCTTCCGGACCATCGCTGTTGTGTTCAACAAAGAGCAGGCCGGACCTGCCCTTGGCTGGACCGCCGCCGTCGCCGCTTATGGCGCGTTCATCATCCCGAAAGTCTTCGGAGAGCAATTGGGTGCAGGTAACCCTGAATACGCGCTCTACGGTTTCGCGATCTTCTACGCCGTCTGCATCGTCATCAACTGGTGGTTCTATCTGCGCCCCGGCGCCTACGTGAAGAACCCCTAAATCCAAGCACGAATTGCCTCGGTCCATCGATTGGGCCGGGGCTGACCTTCCTTTCAGTGGAGAATTCAGATGAGCCATCTGCTCGACAGACTAAACTTTCTACAATCCAAAGAGCTCGGGCAGTTCTCGAATGGCCACGGACAGGTCACCCGGGAAAACCGCGACTGGGAAGACACCTACCGCAACCGCTGGCGGCATGACAAAGTCGTGCGCTCGACCCATGGTGTGAATTGTACGGGCTCGTGCTCGTGGAAAATTTACGTCAAATCCGGCATCGTGACATGGGAAACCCAGCAAACGGACTACCCCCGCACGCGCCCAGACTTACCGAACCACGAACCCCGAGGCTGTGCACGGGGGGCCTCGTATAGCTGGTATCTTTATTCCGCAAACCGCGTGAAAAACCCGCTGGTGCGCGGCCGCTTGATGAAGGTTTGGCGCAAGATGCGCGAAACGCTGACGCCGATTGAAGCGTGGACCAAACTGCAAAACGATCCGGTTTTGCGCAACGGCTATGTCGAAACACGCGGCAAGGGTGGCTTTGTGCGCGCATCTTGGGACGAAGCAACCGAGATTACCGCAGCAGCCAACGCCTATACCGCGAAAACGTATGGACCCGATCGTGTCTTCGGCTTTTCGCCGATCCCTGCGATGTCGATGGTCTCCTACGCGGCTGGATCGCGTTACCTCAGCCTTTTGGGCGGCGTTTGTATGTCGTTCTACGATTGGTACTGCGACCTCCCACCCGCCTCGCCGATGACGTGGGGCGAACAGACCGACGTGCCGGAAAGCGCAGACTGGTACAACTCAGGCTATTTGCTGCTTTGGGGATCAAACGTGCCGCAAACCCGCACGCCGGACGCGCACTTTTATACCGAGGCACGCTATCGCGGCACCAAATCCGCCGTAATCTGCCCCGATTATTCCGAGGCCGCAAAATTTGGTGATGTCTGGCTGAACGCCAAACAAGGCACTGACGCCGCGTTGGGCATGGCCTTCGGCCACGTCATTTTGCGCGAATTCCACCTTGACCGACAGTCGGAATATTTCACCGATTACTGCCGCAAATACAGCGACTTCCCAATGCTGGTGCGCTTGGATCAGCAAGACGGTAAACTTGTCCCGGGGCGCTTCCTGCGGGCTGACGATCTTGACGGAAAACTGGGTGAGGACAACAATCCCGAATGGAAGACCGTCGCATGGGATCGCAAGTCCGGTGGCCCCGTCGCGCCAAACGGCTCGGTCGGCTATCGCTGGGGCGAAAATGGTGAATGGAACCTTGAGGATAAGGCAGACGGCAAAGGCACCGATCTGGCCATGTCCTTTGTTTTGGACACAGAACAAGACGACGTTGTCGGTGTGGACTTCCCCTATTTCGGCGCAGACGCGACCGAGAATTTCACCACAGGCGACAAGCGTCCGAACATTCTGACAAAGAATGTCCCTGTCAAAAAAGTGCAAACCGAGAACGGCGAAATTCTCGTCGCGACAGTGTTTGACCTGTTCTGTGCCAACTACGGGCTGGACCGCGGCTTGGGCGGCGATTGGGTTGCCAAGGACTTTGACGAAGACGTTCCCGGCACGCCTGCATGGGCTGAAAAAATCACTGGCGTATCTGCCGATAAAATTATCCATGTTGCGCGCGGATTTGCCGACAACGCCGAAAAGACCAAAGGCAAGTCGATGATAATCATCGGCGCGGCGATGAACCATTGGTATCACATGGACATGAACTACCGCGGCGTCATCAACATGTTGGTGATGTGCGGATGCGTCGGCCAGTCGGGCGGCGGCTGGGCACACTATGTCGGACAAGAAAAACTGCGTCCACAGACCGGCTGGTTGCCTCTTGCCTTTGCGCTCGACTGGAACCGTCCGCCACGTCACATGAACTCGACGTCAGCGTGGTATGCCCACACGGACCAGTGGCGGTACGAAACTCTGACCGCGCAAGAGATCATCTCTCCCACCGCCCCTGCGGGTGACTGGGACGCCAATATGATCGACTACAACATCCGCGCCGAGCGGATGGGCTGGCTGCCATCAGCGCCGCAGTTGAAAACCAATCCGCTTGAAGTGTCGAAACAGGCAAAGGCCGCAGGCAAGGACATTCCTGACTTCGTGGCCGAGCAGCTCAAATCCGGCGAATTGGAGATGTCTTGCGAAGACCCGGACGCGCCGGAAAACTGGCCGCGCAACCTGTTCGTGTGGCGGTCAAACCTGCTGGGCTCGTCGGGCAAAGGGCACGAATACTTCCTCAAGCACCTTTTGGGCACCGATCACGGCGTCATGGGTAAGGACTTGGGCGAAGAAGGTGCCCAATTGCCGAAAGAAGCCAAGTGGCACGAAGAAGGCCCGCGCGGCAAGCTGGACCTTCTGGTCACCATCGACTTCCGCATGAGCACTACGGCGGTTTATTCCGACATCGTTCTGCCAACGGCAAGCTGGTACGAAAAGAACGACATGAACACGTCGGACATGCACCCGTTCATTCACCCGCTTCAGGCGGCGGTTGATCCGGCTTACGAAAGCAAGTCGGACTGGGACATCTTCAAATCTATCGCCAAGAAGTTCAGCGAAGTTGCGCCAGAAATCCTTGGAGTTGAGACCGACATCGTGCAGCTTCCGATCCTGCACGACACCCCTGCCGAAATAGCGCAGGATCAGGTCAAGGACTGGAAGGCGGGCGAATGCGATCTGATCCCCGGCAAAACCGCGCCGAATTACATCGCGGTCGAACGGGATTATGCGCAGGTCTACAAGAAGTTCACGGCCGTCGGGCCACTGCTCGACAAGCTGGGCAATGGCGGCAAAGGCATCAATGTCGACGCCAAGGACGAAGTGCAGCATCTGCGTGATCTGAACGGCGTGGTTCTGGACGAAGGCGTGTCGCAGGGCATGCCCAAGCTGGAGACCGCAATTGACGCCTGCGAAATGGTCTTGATGCTGGCACCGGAAACCAATGGTGAAGTGGCTGTCAAAGCCTGGGAAAAACTGTCCGAGGCGACCGGCATTGACCACACCCATCTGGCCAAGCCCAAGGAAGACGAGAAGATTCGTTTCCACGATATCGCAGCGCAGCCGCGTAAAATTATCTCGTCCCCCACGTGGTCGGGCATTGAAAGCGAAAAGGTTTGCTACAACGCCGGCTACACCAATGTGCACGAGTTGATCCCGTGGCGCACTCTGACCGGTCGTCAGCAGCTTTATCAGGATCACCTGTGGATGCGGGCCTTTGGCGAAGGGTTCATGTCGTACCGGCCTCCGGTCGATCTGAAGACCATCACCGAGGACGTGACGGATGACGGGGACACCTTGTTCCTTAACTTCATCACGCCCCACCAGAAATGGGGGATCCACTCGACCTATTCCGACAACCTGCTGATGTTGACGCTGAACAGGGGTGGTCCGGTCATCTGGATCTCCGAGAATGACGCCAAGAAGGTCGGCATCGTCGATAACGACTGGGTCGAGCTTTACAACGTCAACGGGGCTTTGACTGCAAGGGCTGTTGTTTCGCAGCGGATGAAGGACGGAACGACCTTCATGTATCACGCGCAGGAAAAGATCGTGAACACACCCGGGTCTGAAAAGACTGGTCACCGTGGCGGCATTCACAACTCGGTCACCCGCGCGACCCTGAAACCAACCCATATGATCGGCGGCTATGCCCATCAGTCCTACGGTTTCAACTACTACGGAACCGTCGGTGCAAACCGCGATGAATATGTCGTCGTCAGGAAAATGAAAAAGGTCGACTGGCTCGATCAGGAAGCCACTCCGAAGGAGGCAGCAGAATGAAAGTACGTGCACAAATAGGCATGGTGCTGAACCTCGACAAATGCATCGGGTGTCACACATGCTCAGTCACTTGCAAGAACGTCTGGACGACGCGCGAAGGCGTTGAATACGCGTGGTTCAACAACGTCGAAACCAAGCCCGGAACCGGCTATCCGACCGACTGGGAAAATCAGGCGCGCTGGAACGGCGGCTGGCAGCGGACCAAATCGGGCAAGCTGCAACCCAAGCAGGGTGGCAAATGGCGGATACTGGCGAACATCTTCGCCAACCCCGACCTGCCCGAGATCGACGACTATTACGAGCCTTTCGATTTCGACCACGACCACCTGAAGTCGGCCCCCGAAATGAAGGCCTTTCCGACAGCCCGCCCCTACTCCAAGATCACCGGCGAGCGGATCGAGAAGATTGAAAAGGGTCCGAACTGGGAAGAAATCCTTGGTGGCGAATTCTCAAAACGATCCGAGGATTACAACTTCGAAGGCATCCAGAAAGAGATTTACGGCGAGTACGAGAACACCTTCATGATGTATCTCCCGCGTCTCTGCGAACATTGCCTGAACCCAGCTTGCGCGGCGTCCTGCCCCTCGGGTGCGATCTACAAACGCGAGGAAGACGGCATTGTTCTCATCGACCAAGAGAAATGCCGAGGCTGGCGGATGTGTGTCTCGGGCTGTCCTTACAAAAAGGTCTACTACAACTGGTCGACCGGCAAGTCCGAGAAATGCACCCTGTGCTATCCGCGGATTGAGTCCGGCAACCCGACCGTGTGTTCGGAAACCTGCGTGGGCCGCATCCGTTATCTTGGCGTGATGCTCTATGATGCCGACAAGATTTCCGACGCCTCAAACACACCGGACGAGTCCGATCTTTATGACGCACAGCTTGGTGTGTTCCTTGATCCGAACGATCCAGACGTGATCGCCGCTGCGCAGAAAGAGGGCATTCCTCAGGACTGGATCAAGTCGGCACAGGAAAGCCCTGTGTGGAAGATGGCGATGGATTGGAAGGTGGCCTTCCCACTGCACCCTGAATATCGCACTCTGCCGATGGTCTGGTACATCCCGCCATTGTCGCCGATCCAGAACGCTGCCGAAGCGGGCGCGATTGGCATGGACGCGGGTATGCCGGATGTGAAAAATCTTCGTATTCCGGTTCGATATCTCGCCAACATGTTGACCGCAGGCGACGAGGCACCGGTGACGCAGGCGCTCGAACGGATGCTGGCGATGCGGTCCTATATGCGGTCCAAAACCGTTGAAGGCGTGATCGACGAAGGCATCGCCGAAAAAGTCGGCCTCAGCGCCCGTATGATCGAGGACATGTATAAAATCATGGCCCTTGCGGATTATGAGGACCGCTTCGTCATCCCGACAACCCACCGCGAGCAAGTCGAAGTAGCCTATGACATCAAGGGCGGCTGCGGATTTACGGATGGCAATGGTTGTTCGCCGGGCATCTCAAAAGGATCGCTCTTTGGTGGCTCAAAGAAACCCCTCAGAATGCCGTCGGAGGTGCAGTGATGGATCGTACTCTCAAAGCAATCTCGCTTGTTCTGAGCTACCCAACGCTTGAGCTTCAACACGCAATGCCCGAAATCGCTGGCGTTCTGGCGGCGGACTCGCGTCTGACGGCTGCGGCGCGAAGGGCGTTGCGTCCGTTGGTGGATGATCTGACATCGCGCGACATATACGACCTGCAAGAGCAGTATGTGATGCTGTTTGATCGCTCACGGACCCTATCGCTCAACTTGTTTGAGCATGTTCACGGGGAAAGCAGGGATCGGGGCGGGGCCATGGTGTCGCTGATGAAAACCTATCGCGACAGCGGGTTTGAGCCGGTCACGACCGAACTGCCAGATCATTTACCTGTCTTGCTGGAATTCCTCTCCACGCAGCCAATCGAAGAAGCGCAAGACATTCTGGCCGATGCCGCACACATCTTTCAGGCATTGTCTGAGCGTCTTGACCGTCGCGACAGCCCGTTTGGGGCCGTCTTCGCGGCGCTCCAGCAACTCGCTGGTGTTCAGGTCGACAAAGAGGCCGTCGCCGAGTTGCTTGAACAGCCCGACGACGATCCCAACGATCTCGAGGCGCTGGATGCCGTCTGGGAAGAAAGCGAAGTCGTTTTTGGTCCCGATCCAAACGCCGGATGCCCGCAAGTGCGCGATATGCTGTCGCGCATGGATGAACCTGTCACTTCCCCCTCCGGCGTCGCAGCCCAGTAAAGGAGAAACCGATGAACAATTTCATCTTCGGAATTTACCCCTATATCGCGCTGAGCGTGTTGTTAATCGGGTCCATCGCTCGTTATGAACGTGATCCGTTCACGTGGAAAACATCCTCGTCCCAACTTTTGCGTCGCAAGCAGTTGGTGGTTGGCTCGATCCTTTTTCACGTTGGCATTCTGGTCATTTTTCTGGGTCACCTCATCGGGCTTTTGACCCCGATCGACTTGTTCCACGCACTTGGCGTAAGCAACGCGTTCAAGCAGACGCTGGCCGTCGTGGCGGGTGGTATTGCGGGCGTCATGGCGCTTGTCGGCGGGTTGATGCTGTTCCATCGCCGCTGGACCGACCCGCGTATCCGCAAAACTTCCAGCTTTGCCGACATTGCCATTCTGGCTCTTTTGCTGGCGCAACTGGTGCTGGGGATCGGCACGATTTTCGTCTCGGTTCAGCATCTGGACGGCGGTGAGATGGTCAAGTTCATGACATGGGCGCAGAAGATTTTCACCTTCCGCGCAGGCGCTGCAGCGGAAATTGCCGACGTCGCCATGGTGTTCAAACTGCACTTGTTCCTCGGGTTGACGATCTTCCTCGTTTTCCCGTTCACGCGCTTGGTGCACATGTTGTCCCTTCCGCTGCGCTACGTGACGCGGCCCGGTTACCAGATCGTGCGTTCGCGCCGTAAAGCGTCGGAGTAATCGATATGGGAACGCGCTTACATCCAGATCTGATCGTCAACGGCGAGAAGGTTCCGCAATCCGTGGTGGCTGGCGAAGTCCAGCACCACGACGCGCCCAAGGGCAAACCGGGCATTGCATGGCGCAAGGCGACAAATGCCATCGCCGTCAGAACCTTGCTGCTACAAGAAGCACGCGCCCAAAACATCGCAATCGCGCATGATGAAGTTAGCCCGGGGCGTTTTGAAACCGACGAGGAGGCCCAGATCAGGGGCCTTCTCGAAGCCTCAATTTCGGTCAAAAAGCCCTCTGATGAGGCCATAAAAGCCGAATGGAGCCGCGCACCCGAGCGTTTTCGCGCGCCGCCTTTGTGGGAGGTCTCGCACATCCTGTTTGCCTGTGATCCCCGCGACGAAGAGGCAAAACAGCAGGCGTTTCAACGCGCCCAAACGGTGCTGAAGAAGGCGCTGACAAGCGGCGCTAAATTTTCGGCGCTTGCCAAGCAGTTCAGCGACTGCGGGTCGAAATCGTCCGGCGGGGCCCTTGGGCAACTTGGACCGGGCGATACCGTTCCCGAGTTTGAGGCCGTCTTGCGCACTCTGTCCGAGGGCGCGATAACGCCCGAGCCGGTCCTCACCCGACACGGCTGGCATATCGTTCGCATGGATGCTTTGGCCGAGGGTCAAATTTTGCCCTTCGACAGCGTCAAACGCGCAATTGCGGAGGCTTTGGAGAAAGCCGCGTGGACCAGCGCTGCCCGCGAATTTATCGACGCATTGGTTGCCCATGCCACCATTGAGGGCGCCGACCTTCAAGGGGTCAAAGGATGACGCACGCCATGCAATTCGCACCCACGGCGTGTGGGTGCGATTCAGTTGGCCATGGACCCGCGTTGCTGAGTGTCGACGAAGCCTTGGCAAAAATCTCAAAGCTCCCAAGGCCGGTCGTCGGGGTGGAAACTGTCCCCTTGGAGCGGGCAAAGGGACGTGTGCTGGCCCAAGATGTCTCGGCAAAAAGCGCTTTGCCACCGTTCGATAATTCCGCAATGGATGGCTATGCCTTTGATGCCAGTACGCTAACGGGCGACGGGCCTTGGCGGTTGCCGGTCGTTGATCGGATCTCGGCAGGTCACGTTGGTACGACGCCACTTCCGGCCGGAAGTGCTGCGCGAATTTTCACCGGCGCGCCGATCCCTTTGGGCGCTGATACAGTCCTCATGCAAGAAAACGTCGAGCGGTTGCCGACCGAGATCCTGCTGCATGTCCGCCCAAAGCCGGGGGCACATATCCGCCGCGCCGGTGAAGAACTGGGCAAGAATTCCTCGATCCTAAAGGCGGGGCATATGTTGGGCACACGTGCCTTGGCGGCCTGTGCGGCCTCAGGAAACGGTGCCGTCGCGGTCAAACGGCGTCTCCGCGTCGCGCTTTTGATAACCGGCGACGAAGTAACGTCTGCGGGTGACGAACTTACGGGCGGCAGCATTTGGGACGTCAACACCCCTATGCTGACCGCCGCCCTGTCTTGCGCGAATGTTGATCTGGTCGAGATCACCCATTGCCCCGACAACCGCGCTCAACTGGTTGCGCAGGTTCAGGGGCTCTCGGACCAAGCCGATCTTCTCATTACATCCGGGGCCGTCTCGGTCGGCGAGGAAGACCACGTCAAACCCGCGCTCAAGGCGCTCGGGGTCGAAACGCTGTTCAGCGGCGTGGCCATCAAGCCTGGAAAGCCGATTTCACTGGGTCAAATCGGGTCGATGACATGGCTGGGTCTGCCGGGGAATCCGTATTCAGCATTTGTGACGTGGCAGATTTTTGGCACGGCTGTCTTGCGGCGCCTATCCGGTCAGGCACCCGCACAACAAGATCGCCAGATTGTCCAGATCAACACCGAGATCAACCGCAAGGCTGGTCGGGCCGAGTATCGCCCTGCCAGCTTTGCCGGTGCAGGCTTGAACGGCTACAGGTCTGTCAGCTTTGCAAACGCTTGCCACTCGGCCCGCGTCACAGGGCTGCCTTTTGCCGATGGCCTCATGTGTATCCCCGCCGAGACCGAGCATCTGCCGAAGGGCGCGCTTGTTGAGTTTATTGCCTTTGAGAACGACTAAGGAGCCGAACGGATGAACATTGCCTACACGATTGCACAAAATCGCGGTGACACGGATCTGCTGCTGTTTAACGTCGCAAAAACCCTTGGCGCGCTTGGCTACAAAACCGCGGGCACGGTGCAAATCAACACCGAGCGCAGCGCAGACTGCCGATGTGACATGGATGTACAAGTGTTGCCTGCGGGGCAAACGATCCGCATTTCTCAAAGCCTCGGCCCTGGGTCCAAAGGCTGTCGTCTTGATCCCGAGGCCCTGGAAACCGCCGTTGCACTGGTTGACGCCCAGATCGAAAACGGTGCGGATGTTTTGATTGTCAACAAGTTTGGCAAACACGAGGCCAGCGGGCGCGGATTTCGCGATGCCATCGCCAAGGCCCTGTCCTACGGCATTCCCGTACTGGTCGGCACGAATGCGTTGAACGAAGAGGCCTTCGTGACCTTCTCGGCAAATATCGCACAGCGCTTGCCAGCGGATGAGGCGGGGCTAGTTCAATGGGTGCAGAGCCACACCGGCGAAACGGCGCTGGTCGCTTAACCCTGAATGCGGTTAAATTGACGTCATGGATCGCCGCAAGAAAGGGAAATGATGCGCACGCTGCCGGACAAAGTTATCGCATGCCAAGTCGGCCCTGATCTTGTCGAAGTCGACGAGGCTGGCTACCTTTTTGATCCTTCGGACTGGTCCAAGGCATTTGCAGAGCTCATTGCCGCACAAGAGGGGCTGAACCTGTCCGACGACCATTGGCAGGTCGTCCAATTCATGCGCGCCTATTTGGAGGATCACGGCGTTGCCGCCGACGCGCGGTTCGCCATCAAATTTCTTGCCGACCGGCATGGTCTCGACAAGAAAGCCGCCAAGCATTTGTTGTTTGATCTGTTCCCGAAAGGCTACGTCAAACAGGCCTGCAAAATGTCAGGCATGCGCCAGCCGCGCGCTTGGAGCACGGGCTAGCGTGCAAGCCAATCACGACCGCTTCTGCATCCGCTGACGACGCATTTCGGCCCGCGTCCTCGGCGCGGTCGTGCCTTGGCCACCGACCACTTGAGACGCCAATAAAGCGGGGCTAGGGCATCTGAAAAGATCGATGATCGAAACGGCCACCCCAAGTTTGTTCTGAATTTCAGACAGCAGCGCCACGGCCTGTTTTGAGTCTCCGCCGACCTCAAAGAAATTCATTTCCGCACGATAGTCAGAGTGTTTCAATGCCGCGCCAAACACACCGCAAAGGTCAGCTAGCATCCTGTCGAATTCAGCATTCGGCGTGATCGACGGAACTATAGATGCCCCTGCCCCCATGACCTCGGCCGGCACGCCAAGCGCTGTGCAGCCCACCGGAACATCCGAAATTACAGCGGAACATGCGCTGACCGTCGCATCATCGCCCACAACAAGATCGGGCAAGACCGAGGCGTTTGAGCCGATATAGGCCCGATCCCCAACCTGCACACGCGCATTCACCACAGCCCCGGGGGCGATCACTCCGCCCGTCCCAAGGGATGCTCCATGCCCCAGAACGGCTTGGGTGAAGATCACCGCGTGGTCGCCAACCGAAGACAACGCCGAGACGGTGCAGCCCGCATAAATCGTTACGGCCCGGCCAACGGTCGCCCCAAATAGGCTAGTGCTTGGGTGGATCAACGAGGTTAGTTCAAGGCCGAAGCCTTCGATCTTCGCAAGGGCGCGATCACGGCCCTTGGTCGAACGCGCCACCAGATTCACCGCCTGATCGCCCGGCTGATGCTCGGAAAGTGCCTCAAACGGGCCAATGACGGGGACGCCCATGATCTCACACCCAAGTTTCGTGGGGTCATCGTCGAGAAGAACGATCCGATCCCAACGTTTCTCGGCAGCGTTCACCTCAATCGCGAGCCGCACCCCGTCGGGGTTTCCGGCCGCGCACAAGTAGAGCGTTGTCATTGCGTTGCCGTCGCGCGTTCAAGGTGGGCTTTTTGGCCGGGCCGCAGTTTCACCGATGCGCCGGTTTTCCAATCGGTGCAATCATGGCAGCGATCCGGCAAATCATCGAACATATGATCCAGATGCAACTGGCGATAACCGCCAAGGTTGGCCCATAAATCGACCAAGCTGTCGTCCCACGCGTTGCCTGCATCTTCTTCGCCCTCGGTGTCACCGGGACACCGCGGCACGCGACCGTCCCAGAACAAATGCATCATCGTGATCGCCCAAGGACAGGCGATGCGCTGTTCATTGGCAACGTCAATCGCGGTTTCAAACTTGCCCCCCCAGCTTAGCTGGCGACGCAGTTTCACTGTCGCCCCAAGGCCAAGCCAATGGTCGCGGTAGGCATCGAACTCTTTGACGTTGTCGTCCATCTCGATGAACTGGACCATGATCTCGGAGCCTGTTTCACGTTTGGCTCGCTCGTCCAACAGGAATTTGACATTGTCATAGACCGTATCGCGGTTTCCAAGCACGCGATATTTCTCATAGGTTTCCTTGGTGAAACCGTCGATCCCGATCACGATGGTTGAGAGGCTTGTGTCAAGCAATCTCGTTGCTACGTCCCTTGTCAACCGCATGCCATTGGTGTTCAGGTTCAGCGATTTCAGGCCAACCCTCGCCCCATAGTCGAGCATGTCGATCAAGCGATCGGGCATCAACAACGGCTCGCCGCAAAACGAGAACCACACATTTGTCGATGGAGCGACCTCGGCGATTTCATCCGCGCACTTCTGCCACAGCGGCATAGGCAAATTGCCCTTTGGGCGCTTCATTTGATCGTGGTGACACATCGAACAATTGAGATCACATTCGGCACAAAGCTCGACTGCGAAAATCTTGGGGAACGTCGGATTCTTCAACCCCGCAGCGATGCGGTTTAGTTCTTTGAGATGCTCTTGGTTTTCCATGGCAATTTGTCTCACTCCGTGAGTTAGCTGTCTTGCCCCTGACGGTACGATACCGTGAACTTGCGATGCGGCGTCTTGATCGAAATCAACCTTCATAGCCTCGTTTTGCCGTTATAGCTGTAAATTCATGCTTTTACGCCCGTTTGACGCCACAAAAACGCCGAGAGCCCGCTTACTGAGACTCGATCAATGATGACCCAAGATCATCCCCACCCAACGCGATCCCTGGTGACAGGAGGCGCTGGCTTTATCGGATCGCACCTTTGCGACCGGTTGATCGCGATGGGACACGAGGTTACCTGCCTCGATAATTTAACAACCGGAGACCGCGCCAATATTGACCATCTTTTCGGTCACTCGCGCTTCTTGTTCCTGCAACAGGATGTCACCGGTCCGATCGATCTTGAGGTTGATGAGATTTACAATCTGGCCTGCCCCGCCTCGCCGGTTCACTACCAAAACGATCCGGTTCATACGATCAGAACCTCTGTTCATGGCGCGATCAATCTCCTGGACCTGGCGCAGCGATTGGGATGCAGAATCCTGCAAGCCTCAACCAGTGAAGTCTACGGTGATCCACTCGAACATCCGCAACAAGAGACCTATTGGGGAAATGTAAATCCGGTCGGGATCCGGTCCTGCTATGACGAAGGTAAACGTTGTGCGGAGACCCTGTTTTTTGACTACCATCGCCAGCACGGTGTCGACATCAAGATCGCGCGGATTTTCAATACCTACGGCCCGAGAATGCAGCCCGATGATGGGCGGGTCGTTTCGAATTTCATCGTGCAAGCCTTACGGGGCGAGGACATCACGATCCACGGCACCGGCACCCAAAGCCGGACCTTTTGCTATGTCGATGACCTCGTCACTGGATTGATCGACCTGATGAAGACACCGACTGGTGTCACTGGTCCGGTTAACCTTGGGAGTGACACCGAATGTGCCATGATCGAACTGGCAAGGCAGGTGCAAAAACTAACCGGCACGGCATCCGGGCTAATATTCACCGACCGACCCGGCGATGATCCCTGCCGCAGGCAGCCGAACCTGAATAAGGCGCGGGACATCCTGAATTGGCAGCCCAAGACCGCGTTTCACGACGGTCTGGCCGCGACCATTGCCTATTTTCGCGAACGAGGCGTTTTAGTGCACAGCAACCGGTGACAATTGGTTCTGGCGCGCAAGAATGAAAGCCTCGCGCCGGTTTTTCACCAAGGCGATGCGTTTGCCCTCAACATTGTGAACCGCGTAGAGCTTGTCCACATCCCCGATGTGCGAACGCACATCTTCGGGAAGATCCTCGGACAGAACGGTGCGGACGTAGACGATTTTGTCGTCGTTGCCCTGGTCAAAGTTAAATCTGCTATCCATGCTCAGCCCTTTTTGATGTTGATCGTTTGCACAATCGTTTCCGGTTGGGCCTTGGTCAGATCAACATGCAACAACCCGTTCTCGATCACGGCCTCGCCAACTTCGACGCCATCGGCCAGCACAAAGCTGCGCTGGAACTGCCGCGCTGCAATGCCGCGATGCAGGAATATCCGGCCATCACTGTCGTCTTGCTGACGACCACGGATCACCAGCTGGCGGTCTTCGAGGGTGATTGCCAAATCATTGTCACCAAATCCCGCAACCGCGAGGGTGATCCGATAAGATGTCGGAGAGGTTTGTTCGATGTTATAGGGCGGGTAGCCATCATTGCCGGATTTCGCGGTGCGCTCAACAAGACGCTCCAGCTCGTCAAATCCTAGCAGGTAGGGGTGTGCCCCCAAAGTCAGTTTCGTCATAGACACGTCCTTTTCGATCAAGCGACAGTCGATTTCGGCCCCGTTTTGGCGACCGTTGCCTAGAATATGGGACGTCTTCGGCGCGAGTGCAAGAGGTTGGAAAGATTGCACGTTTGGGGTTAAACTGAACCAAGCAGACCTAACACAGAACGGAATCACCCCGATGAACGCCGGTTTTGAAATTGCCATGAAAAACGACGACGTTCTGCGTGTTGAACTGGAAGTTTTCAAGCAAGAACATCGCGATCTGGACGCGGCGATCACGGCGCTGGTCGAAAAGGGCACCAGTGACCGATTGACGATCCAGCGACTGAAGAAAAAGAAGTTGCGTCTCAAAGACATAATCTCGCGAATTGAAGACCGCCTGACCCCCGATATCATCGCCTGAGCCTGTTGCATTGCAGCATGTTCGCACTATAGTGCGCCGCTTCTGAAGGAATAGGATATGAGCGCTGTGAAAGTTGGCATCATCATGGGCAGTCAATCTGATTGGCCGACAATGAAAGAGGCCGCCGATGTTCTTGAGGAACTCGGCGTGGCCTTCGAAAAGAAAATCGTTTCTGCTCATCGCACCCCTGATCGCTTGTGGGACTACGGCAAAACCGCCGTTGATCGCGGGCTTAATGTGATTATTGCAGGTGCCGGTGGTGCTGCGCATTTGCCGGGCATGATGGCCTCAAAAACCCGCGTGCCGGTGATTGGTGTGCCAGTGCAGACCCGCGCGCTTTCTGGCGTGGATAGCCTCTATTCGATCCTTCAAATGCCGCGCGGTTTTCCAGTGGCCACGATGGCCATTGGCGCTGCGGGCGCGAAAAACGCGGGCCTCATGGCCGCCGGTATTCTTGCACTGCACGACGACGCCCTTGCCCAGCGTTTGGACGCATGGCGCAGTGATCTTTCAGCCTCAATCGCGGATGAACCAGTCGATGAGTAATTCCCCCCTCGCCCCCGGCGCAACCATTGGCATCATCGGCGGTGGTCAGTTGGGCCGGATGTTGTCAGTCGCGGCCTCACGTCTTGGGTTTAAAAGCCATATCTTTGAACCGGGGACCAACCCGCCCGCCGCCCAAGTTGCGGACGTGGTGACGACCGCCGGTTACGACGATCTGGAAGCGCTTAAGGCTTTCGCAAATGCGGTCGACGTCATCACCTTTGAATTTGAGAACATCCCGACCGAGGCCCTGGATGCGGTTGAGGCCATACGCCCCGTGCACCCGCGCCGTGCCGCACTTGGGGTGTCGCAGGACCGGCTTAAGGAAAAGGCATTTCTGACCGAGCTGGGGTTGCAGACGGCCCCCTATGCCGCTGTGGACGACACCGAAGATTTGGCCGAGGCCATCGCCGAAATCGGCACGCCCGCAATCTTGAAAACCCGCCGCTTTGGTTATGACGGCAAGGGGCAAGCGCGGCTGATGTCACCGGACGACGCCACGCAAGCCCTCGCGGACATGGCTGGGGCGCCTGCAATTCTTGAAGGCTTCGTGAATTTCAGCCACGAGGTCTCGGTCATCGCCGCGCGTGGACAGGGCGGGGATATTGCCTGTTTCGATCCCGGCGAAAACGTCCACAAGGACGGTATCCTTGATACAACAACGGTCCCTGCCCGCCTGTCGCCTTCGCAACGTGCTGACGCTGTTTTGCTGGCGGCAAAAATCCTCAACCACCTGAAATACGTTGGGGTGATGGGGGTCGAGTTGTTTGTGACGCCGCAGGGGCTGATCGTGAACGAAATCGCGCCGCGGGTGCATAATTCCGGCCATTGGACGCAAAACGGTTGCGCAGTCGACCAGTTCGAACAGCACATCCGCGCCGTTGCCGGCTGGCCACTTGGCGATGGTCAGCGCCATAGCGATGTGGTGATGGAAAACCTGATCGGCGACGACATGGACCGCGTGCCAGAAATCGCGAAAGAACGTGACGCTGCGGTGCATCTCTATGGCAAGGCTGATGTGAAACCGGGCCGCAAGATGGGTCACGTGAACAGGATCGTCAGACGATAGGTTTGGGCGACCGGCGGTTTACTCGACTTCGTTGCGTAAGTGCCGGTCAAACAGCGCATCATCCCAGTCGATACTTCCATTGAAAGCACCAAATTCCAGAAAGTGGATCGTTTCGGCGATCACCACTGGATTGAGCATCATAAAGGTATGCGTCACTGGCAATTCGATGTGATCCGTCATGCCTTCGAGTTTCGTCGACTCCACCGACACCTTGCCGTCGTCGTCGCCCGCCAACAAAGACGAAAAATACGGGTTCAGCGACTTGGTGCCCGCGATGATGCCCAACTCAAAATCAGCGGGGGGCAGCGAGTTGGGCAGGCTGTCCGGGCTGGTCCCCAACTGCAATCCGGCGGGGCCGTTTATCATGCCGAACACCTCCCACAGGCCGAATCTATCGACAATCTCAGACCCCTGATTTGGTGGTCCAAGCATCACCACACGTCCAAGGTTCTCGGGCGTGTTTTCAGCAAGCCACTGGCGCAACAACAACCCGCCCATTGAGTGCGTCACAAAGTTCACGCGTTGCGGTCCGCAAGCCTCAATCGCTTTTGGGATCGTGCTTTCCGCAAGATACTCGACTTCTTCGTCCGTCGAGTCATACCCGGGGCGCACCACCGTATAGCCCTTGTCCTCCAGCGCCAGTTCCAGCGCATACATTGAGCTTTCCGTGCGCGCGAGGCCGTGCAGCAACACGACGCATTCGGCAAAGGCCGAGGACGGAAGAAGTATCAGAATGAAGACAAGCCAGCGCATCTTCTTCAAATAGGCATTCAAAACCCATTGCAAAAGGGCGGGATATCCGGCCCTCTTATCGGCATGGATTGGGTGGGCATATGAAGCAAAAGCATATCCGCGTGGCCGTGCGTGCGATTATTCTGCAAGACGACAAGCTGTTGCTTGTGAACGCCTATGCCGCAGGCCGAAGCGATCTGTGGTGCGCGCCCGGCGGCGGCGTCGAAAACGGCAGTTCCATGACCGAAAACCTTGCGCGGGAAATCTATGAGGAAACCGGCCTGACGGTGGATGTCGGCGACCCCTGTCTGGTGAATGAGTTTCACGATCCCACATCCGGCTTTCATCAAGTCGACATTTTCTTTCGTTGCACGATAACGGATGGCAACCTCGACCACTCTTGGGTTGATCCTGAACGCGTTGTGTCTGAACGCGAGTTTTTTACGCGTGAGGAGGCGAGCCGCATTCGCATCAAGCCAGACCTGTTGGTCGCGGTTGCTTGGGGCGAAACCAAATTGCACTACGATCCCTTGGAAATCATCGTGACGTGAAAGGGGTCAGACAAGCTGCCTGACCCCAATCCATTAGCTGTCGGCGAAAAACTTCGGTCGGAACAGGTGGTTCAGCAGCGCGCCGATGCCACCCAGCGTCATCGCCAAGACAAACAACCAGCCGATAAACGGAGCCAGCGCAATGATTGCAGCCGAAAGCGCCCCGATCAATGCGGCCACAGCGCGTGCGGCCAAGCTGTCAGGCTCGGGCAGACCGGCCAATAGACGCAGCCCAACGCCGAGCGCATAGGCCCCCACGACATAGCCGACAAAAGCCCCAAGCCCTGCGAGGACCAATAGAACAGGCATCAGCAGTATCCCGACGATGGTCATCGCCGAGACAATGGACGCGCCCAGAACAACCGACAATCCAAGGAAACCCAGCCAAAGCATTCCGAAGGGCCGCTCAAGCAGCGTCACGCGCATGCCCGCCAAACGCTGAGGGGCAACAGCGGCAAAAAGCGCCGCAATGACCGCGACGAAGGCGACGCCTGACAGAAAGCTGTAAAGCACAAAGCCGCCGCCCGACTCTTCAGGAAACTCTTCCATTTCCAAGCGCTCGACGGTTCCACCCACGGATACGAACGCGGGCACCTCAACGTCTCCGGCAGTTTCTTCGTAGAGGTACAACGAACCGCCAATGGACGCGGTTTCGCCAAATTCAACGTTCATCGCGGCGACATGTGCGTCCCCGGCAATTGTGCCGTTTATCTTGATGGTTTCGCCCCCCAAGATCGCATAGCCCCCGATGTTTCCGTCGATCTGCACAGTTGCCGCCGCTGCGCGAAGGTCGCCTGCGATATCCGAAACGACGAGATCCTGCGCCGCAAAAGACGCATCGCCCGCGACGGGGCCACGAACGTCGATGTTTTGTCCGAGGATGAAAACGTCTCCTCCAACAGGGGCATCGATTTCAATATCTTGCCCCGCGATGGCCGCCGAACCGTCGATGGCCGTCTCAAGCCGGATAGAGCTGCCTGACATGAACACGTCGTCAGCACCGGCTTGATCGTGCACCAGCCGGTAGCCCGCCGCGAAGACGTCATTTCCGATTGTTGCTAGGGCGTTGTCTTCCTGCGCCTGCGCCGCCGCCCCGATGAAAATCAATAGAACCGTCAAAATCCGTTTCATAGACCCCTCCAATGTTAATCCTTGTAACACTCTAGATGTGGGCTCTGCCCCAAATTACAACATTTCGTGAACGGGTTAGAATTTTCAGCGTCCGACGCGGGATAAAGCCGCCAGCAACCGTCATCGTCTCATCGAGATCAGAACCCCCGCGATAACGAGGATCGCGGCAACCGTGAAGCGAAGCGTCAAGGGTTCGGACAGGAACGCCATGCCCCCTGCCATCGCCAGGACGGGAACCGACAGTTGCGCAACAGCGGCGCGTCCAGCGCCAAGGGCCGGAATAATCTGATACCACAGCGCATATCCCAGTCCCGACGTAACGACGCCCGAAGTCAAAGCCAGCAAGATGCCCATCGTGGACAGCGTGCCGCCTGAGGGGATCAGCAGAGCCAACAGGATCGCAAAAGGAGCCGCCAAAACGAAGTTCATCGCAGTCGCTTGCGTCGCATCCTTTTCGCGACGCCCCTGTAGCGAATACACGCCCCACCCGACGCCAGCCGCGACCATTAATGCAGCATGAGGTGCGGAAACATCGGCCTCGCCGCCCGGCCACAGCAGCCAGACAAGCCCCCCCATCGCAAGACCCGAGCCGACCCAACGCGCAAGCGGCAAGGGTTCGCGGATAAGGGCGGCACCGGCGAACATCGTGATCTGAACAACCCCGAACAGGATCAAAGCGCCCAAACCGGCGTCGAGCAACAGATAGGCCAGCGAAAACCCAAAGATGTATACCAGCAAGCCCGCAACGCCGAAAATCCGGCCAGCGCCCCACAGTGCAAAGCCCCGTTTGGTCATCGCGACAAGTGCAGCAAGCGCGATCGCGCCAGCACTTAGGCGAATAGCGCCAAACTCAAGCGGGTCCATTGCGAAACTGCCAACAGCAGCGCGGTTCAGAACCGAGTTTGCCGCAAAAGCCAGCATTGTGACGAAGGAAAGAAAAAACAGGCGCATCATGAAACCTGTCACGCTGGACCGACCTCCGCAATAGCCGCATCGGTCACGAAGCTGTTGCACACCCTCGCAAAACGACAAAGGCGCCCGAAGGCGCCTTTGCTAATCTTTAGCAATAAGAAGCGTCCCGAGGGAGAGCTTTCTTACATCATGCCGCCCATGCCGCCCATGTCAGGCATGCCGCCCGCAGGCGCGCCGCCTTCAACAGGCTTATCGGCAACCATGGCTTCTGTTGTAATCAACAGACCAGCGATTGATGCTGCATCTTCAAGGGCTGTACGGGTTACTTTCATCGGGTCGATAACGCCGAAGCTGAACATGTCGCCATATTCTTCTGTCTGTGCGTTAAAGCCGAATGCAACGTCGTTGCTCTCGCGGATTTTGCCAGCAACAACTGCGCCGTCAACACCCGCGTTCTCAGCGATCTGACGAAGGGGTGCTTCCAGCGCGCGGCGAACAATCGAAATACCGGCGTTCTGATCCGAGTTTGCGCCTTCCAGGCCTTCAAGACCGTTTGCAGCCTGAACAAGAGCAACACCACCACCAACGATGATACCTTCCTGAACCGCAGCACGTGTCGCGTTCAGCGCATCGTCCACACGGTCTTTACGCTCTTTAACTTCTGTTTCTGTCATGCCGCCAACGCGGATAACAGCAACGCCGCCTGCCAGTTTAGCAACACGCTCCTGAAGTTTTTCACGGTCGTAGTCCGAAGTGGTTTCTTCGATCTGCTGACGGATCTGGCTCACGCGTGCTTCGATTTCGGCTTTCTCACCAGCACCGTCAACGATTGTTGTTTCGTCTTTGGTGATCTGAACTTTCTTGGCCGTGCCAAGCATGTCCATCGTGACCGACTCGAGCTTCATGCCCAGGTCTTCCGAGATTACCTGACCACCGGTCAAGATCGCGATGTCTTGCAACATAGCCTTGCGGCGGTCACCGAAGCCAGGCGCTTTCACAGCCGCGATTTTCAGGCCGCCACGCAGTTTGTTCACAACCAGAGTTGCAAGCGCTTCGCCTTCGACATCTTCAGCAATAATCATCAGAGGCTTTGTCGACTGGATAACCGACTCAAGCAGTGGAACCATTGGCTGCAACGACGACAGTTTCTTTTCGTGAAGCAGGATCAGGCAGTCTTCCAGCTCGGTTGTCATTTTGTCAGCGTTGGTGACGAAGTAAGGTGACAGGTAGCCACGGTCAAACTGCATGCCTTCAACAACGTCAGTCTCTGTTTCAAGACCTTTGTTCTCTTCAACTGTGATGACGCCTTCGTTGCCAACCTTCTGCATCGCACCAGCAATCTGCTGACCGATTTCAGCTTCGCCGTTGGCCGAGATTGTACCAACCTGCGCAACTTCATCGCTGTCTTTGACTTCGCGTGCAGCCGCTTTGAGAGCAGCAACCACGTTTGTTGTCGCCAGATCGATGCCGCGCTTCAGGTCCATTGGGTTCATGCCCGCTGCAACCGACTTCATGCCTTCGCGAACGATCGCCTGCGCCAAAACGGTTGCAGTTGTTGTACCGTCGCCAGCTTCGTCGTTTGTGCGCGAGGCAACTTCTTTAACCATCTGTGCGCCCATGTTCTCGAACTTGTCTTCAAGCTCGATCTCTTTGGCAACAGAGACACCGTCTTTGGTGATGCGAGGTGCGCCGAACGACTTGTCGAGGACCACGTTCCGGCCTTTCGGGCCGAGGGTCACTTTTACAGCGTCAGCGAGAACATTTACGCCGCGCAACATCGAGTTGCGTGCGTCTGTGTTAAATTTTACGTCCTTAGCAGCCATTGTGCTTGCTCCTGGAATATCTAGTGAGTTTCAGAAAGATGATGGGAACGGCGATTAGCCGATGATTCCCATGATGTCGGACTCTTTCATCATCAGCAGCTCTTCGCCGTCGACGGTGACGTCCTGACCATTCCATTTGCCGAACAGAACCATGTCGCCAACTTTAACGTCCAGCGCAATGCGCTCGCCGTCTTGGTTGCGTAGGCCTGCGCCAACAGCGATGATTTCGCCTTCGGCTGGCTTCTCTTTCGCGCTTTCAGGGATATAAAGCCCGCCAGCAGTTTTCTCTTCGCCTTCTACTCGGCGTACCAGAACACGGTCGTGAAGAGGTGTTAGTGACATTGACATGTAGCTCCTATGCTCAATGTTTCTCTTAGTCGGCCCCTCATGGGCACCGTTATCACTCACCTAAGTCGAGTGCTAACGACGCATAGTTAGGAAGTGCAGAGCAAGCTGTCAACGCTCGAAGGTGAATCCGTGAGAAAAAGCCGGAAATCAAAAGAAACGTCTGAATTTCAATGGCGAACGCGCTGTCTGGACAAAGCAAAAGTCGAGAATCACGCGTTTCGTTCACTCCGTGCGCGTCCGGCGTCCGTCAGTTCGTAAACACCCTTCCCGAGCGGCTGGAACCAGCTGTGGTGATTATCGCGCATGATGCGAGTCGCATGCACGACACCTGTCGCATCCTTTACGACCGCACCCTTGGTCGGGCCATGTTCCTGCAAATACGCTGCGCATTTCTGGGCGTCCTGTAGATACGCCGTCACGATCTTACCGTTGGTGCCGCCCAGGTTCGGGTCACCCTCTCGCCGTGCAAACTCGGACATAAGCGCCGACCGCCGTGGCTTTGATTTGCGCGGCTTGAACGCGCGCGGGTCGGCATGGACCTGTACGAATCCATCCGACAATCGCACGCTTACGACACCCAGCGCCAATCGTTTGCACAGCCCGACATTGCGCTTGAATGTCCGCCAACCGGCTTTGCCCGTCCATCGAGGCACAGCAACGTAGACGTTGTCACTTATGGCCTGCCGCGCGACGGCCTGATGCAACAGCGTCAACGAAAACCCCAGCTTCATTTCGACAATCACCGGCACCTCGTCGCCGCGCACGGCAACCACATCCGCCGCGCCGACTTCGGCCTTTACCTCATAGCCGAGGTCTTCAAGCCAGGTTTTGACAGGATCATAAAGGTCTGTTTCCGAGGGTTTTGTCATCCCTGAATCCTACCCCACTCCTGCCCGCGTTCCAACGCCCTTGCATAGCCGCCATGACGGGAGGTCGCAGAGCGTTATCTTGACGTGACAACAATGCTGCACCTGCATATAACCCCGACAAATTTGCGACAGTTCAGGATTGTGACATGACAACCAAGATTTTCGGCCACAAGGCCCCCGATACAGATTCCACAGGCTCTCCGATTATTTGGGCATGGTACATGAACGAAATCAAAGGCGTCGCCGCGACCCCCGTTCTGTTGGGCGAGCCAAACACCGAAGCCGCCTTCATGCTTGAACGCTGGAACCTTGAAAAGCCTGAAATCATCGCCGACGTCGCCGATGATGAGGCCGTGGTTATCGTGGACACCAACAACCCAGCCGAGCTGCCGGCGAACATCAACAACGCCGACATTCAAGCCATCATCGACCACCACAAACTGGTTGGCGGCCTTGAAACCAAAGGCCCGATTGACATCACCGTGCGTCCGCTTGCCTGCACCGCGACGATCATGAACGACCTGATCGGCGACGATATGGCAAAAATGCCAGACGCCATCAAAGGCGCGGCCCTGACCTGCATTCTGTCGGATACGCTGGAATTCCGCAGCCCGACCACCACAGCGCACGACAAAGCCGTTGCCGAAAAACTGGCCGCTGAGTTGAACATTGACATCGCCGCCTATGCCGCTGACATGTTCGCCGCCAAGTCTGACGTCTCGGAATTTTCGGATGCCGAGTTGCTGCGCATGGACAGCAAGGAATACGCCGTCGAGGGCACCAAGTTCCGTGTCTCGGTTCTTGAAACCACGGCACCGGCTATGGTTCTCGACCGCAAAGCCAGCCTTATGGACACCATGGAAAGCGTCGCCACCGAAGACGCAGTCGATCAGGTTCTTCTGTTTGTCGTCGACATCCTGAACGAAGAAGCCACCCTGCTTGTTCCAAATGACGCGGTCAAAACCGTCGCAGAGAAAAGTTTTGGTGCGTCTGTTGCTGGCGACGCCGTCGTTCTGCCGGGCATCATGAGCCGCAAAAAGCAGATCATTCCAAATCTCAAGGTCTGATCCGACCTTCGAGCAAAGTTGAAAAGGCGCCGCAATCGGCGCCTTTTCCTATGCCAGCCCCAATTCCGCGTCCGTGGCAGAGTAGCCGTATTTGTCTTTCGGTGGCATCGGGCGGTCGCGCCAATCCGGCTCAAAAGCAAAACTCGACACTGAACGCCCGTCCAAAAGCGCCCCGTTTCCCGCGCCTTTGGCGTAGTCGTAGTAAACTTTGACGATTTCGTCGAAACTCGTTTGCTGCGCAGCCGGATGGCTCAGGCAGGCCTCTTTCCATTTTCGAACCCGCGCAAACTTCGGGTCGTCAGGCAACTCAAAGCCTTCGTAATAGTCGAGGAACCAAAAGCGCATGAACATAGGCGTGAACACGGCCTCGGCCAAACCAAACTCGTCGAACAAATACGTGCCGTCGGGATTGTGCCACAGCAAAAAGTCGTTGAGGTCAGCGTAAACCGATAGCAACTTATCGCGCAGCGCCTCGGTTTTGTCTGGGTCTTGGTTCATCACCATAACGTACCCCGCCATGGTAAACGCCCCTTCCTTGGCGATCATCATATTCTCAACGGCGCGCCCATAGGCATCGGGCTGCGCAACCCCGGTGCCAAGCGACTCGTCCAGATACCGCAAGATCACCAGACTTTCTTTCAAAACCCGCCCGTCGGGCATCTCTAAAAGCGGCAGCGCCGTTGTCCCGCGTGATTTGACCAACAGCGCTGGATCGCGTGGTTTGGTGATATCGACAACTGAAAAGGTCACTTCATCCGAAAGCCCCTTCAGGGCCAGAATAATCTCAACCCGTTGGCAAAACGGGCAAA
>JBELFK010000008.1:35634-38970 GCA_042092935.1 Paracoccaceae bacterium
TCCGAAAGCCCCTTCAGGGCCAGAATAATCTCAACCCGTTGGCAAAACGGGCAAACCGGGATGTGGTAGATTGTTGGCTTTTGCATGAAACTCTCAGACCTTTTCAGGTTGCGCGGGATGTCACCGTTGCAACACGTATCATCTCAACTGGATAAGTTATCAGCAAAATGCAATAGCAGGGCAATCTTCAACCGAGGCCCGCATGACCCAGATCATTCACTCTCTTTCCGACATTGCCCAGACCTACGATGCCCTGTTCGTCGATCTTTGGGGATGTGTGCACAATGGCATCCAAGCCCACCCCGAAGCCGTCGCGGCGATGCAAACCTACCGGAAATCGGGCGGAACGGTCGTTTTGCTGACCAACTCGCCGAAGCCGCGAAAAGGGGTCGCGGAGCAACTGGTTCAGTTCGGCATCCCTGACGATGCGTGGGACACGATTGCAACTTCTGGTGACTCCGCGCGGGTCGCAATGTTTCGGGGCGCGGTGGGCCAGAAGGTGTTGTTTATGGGTGAATGGGAACGCGACGCCGGTTTTTTTGAACCGCTCGCCGTGGTCGAAAACGGGGTCGAGATTGCGCGTGTCCCCCTGGAACAAGCCGAAGGGATCGTCTGCTGTGGCCCCGACGATCCTTACGCCAGCCCAGACACCAATCGCGCTGCCTTCCTTTATGCCAAGCAAAAAGGGATGAAGCTGCTGTGCGCCAACCCTGACATCGTTGTGGACCGCGGCGCGGCCCGCGAATGGTGCGCAGGCGCGCTGGCCCAGCTTTATACCGAAATGGGCGGAGAGAGCCTCTATTTTGGTAAACCGCATCCGCCAATCTACGATCTGGCGCGACTTCGTCTTGCCGAACTTGGCAAAACAATCGCCGACGATCGCATTCTGGCCATCGGCGACGGCATCATAACCGACATCGCCGGCGCAATGGGCGAGGACATCGATTCTCTGTTCATCACCGGTGGCTTGGCCGCCGAGGAAACCAAAACGTCGCACCAGCCTGACCCTGAAGCGCTGAAAGCCTTTCTGAACAAGGAAAATCAGCACCCGACCTATGCCATCGGAATGCTGCGCTAGCCAAAATTTCGCTTGATTTTCTGCAACTGCGAAGTAATTATATTTCAAAACCCAAGTGTGGGTGGTGATTTAATTACTTTTAGCCTCGTGGAGGGCGGTATGTTGGACAACTTGCCTCGTGGAACGATCTGCATCGAAGACATCGAAATGGGCATGACCCGTTACGTGCAGAAGGTCGTGACGGACCGCGACATCGAGATGTTCGCCGAAATTTCGACCGACCACAATCCGGTGCATCTCGACGACGAATATGCCCAAGACACGATCTTTGAGGGCCGCATTGCCCATGGCATGTTAACGGCCGGATTGATCTCGGCCGTTATCGGTGAACAGCTTCCGGGGCACGGCACGATCTACATGGGGCAGAACCTCAAGTTTCTTGCCCCGGTTCGCCCCGGCGACACCGTGCGCGCCGAAGTCGAGGTGATTGACATCGAATACGCCAAACGCCGCGTGAAACTCGATTGCCGCTGCATGGTCGGCCATCGCAAGGTGCTTGTGGGCGAGGCCACGGTGCTTGCACCATCTGCCAAATTCGACTGATCCCAAGCATTTTTCTGTCGGACCTTGCACAGGCTCGTATGGGCGGTTAACCCTGCCCTATGCGCATCATTCGGGACTATCAATTTGTCGATCCTGAAGACCGGGGGGCCTCGGTCGCTATTGGCAATTTTGACGGTGTTCATCGTGGCCATATCAGCGTTATCGACATGGCAAAGACGGCGGGTGACGCAGTGGACGCCCCGCTTGGCATTCTGACCTTTACTCCGCATCCCCGCGAATACTTTGCACCCAACGCCCCGTCATTCCGCCTGATGAGCCCGCAAGCCCGCGCAACGCGACTTGAAAAACTCGGCGTTGAGCGTTTGTACGAGCTGAATTTCAACACGGCCCTGTCCAGCCTCAGCGCGCGCGAGTTTGCGCAGCATGTGGTCGCCGAGGGTCTCGGGTTGAAGCATATCGTTGTCGGTGCAGATTTCTGCTTTGGTAAAGGGCGCTCGGGCACGGCCAGCGATTTGGTTGCCTTTGGCAAAGAGTTCGGGTTTGGCGTCACCATCGCCGCGCTTTTGGAAAATCAGGGTGATCTCGTGAGTTCTACGAACATCCGAGATGCTTTGTCGAATGGTCGCCCACGCGACGCCGCTGCGATGCTCGGTCACTGGCATCGGATCGAGGGCGAAGTGATCGGCGGCGAACAGCGCGGGCGCGAGCTTGGCTTTCCAACGACAAACATGTCGGTTGACGGTCTCCACCAACCCAAACACGGCGTTTACGCGGTTTTAGTCGATGTTCTCGACGGCCCGCATCAAGGCAGTTACCACGGAGCGGCCTCGCTCGGGGTTCGGCCCATGTTCGGCGAAAACCTCGCCAATCTTGAGACGTTTATCTTTGACTTTTCAGGCGATCTTTATGGCGCGACCCTGTCGATTGCCTTCGTTGAATATCTGCGCCCCGAGTTGAAGTTTGACGGGTTGGATGCCTTGATTGCCCAAATGACCGCGGATTGCGACAAGGCCCGCGACATCCTTGAGGCCCTATGAGCAATCCGATTGACCGCCAAGGCCTGCGCAATCGCTTTTGGGAAACCGTGCCTTTGGCGAAAATGACCGCAAAGGAATGGGAAGCCCTGTGCGACGGCTGCGGAAAATGCTGCCTGAACAAACTCGAAGACGACGAGACCGGACACGTCGAGCTGACCTGCATTTCCTGCCGTTTACTGGATGGCGATACCTGCCTGTGTTCGAGCTACGAAAACCGGCGCGACTATGTTCCCGAGTGCATCTCGCTGACCGCGAGTAACATCGATCAGCACGCCTATTGGATGCCCAAAACCTGCGCCTACCGGCTGCTCTGGCAGGGCAAACCCTTGGCCGACTGGCACCCGCTTGTCAGCGGCGACCCCGAAACCGTGCACAGCTCGGGGGTTTCGATGCGCGGCAAAACCGTCAATGAACTGACCGTCGATGACGACGATTGGGAAGACCACATTATCGAGGAACCAACCTGATGTTTTTCGCCTCTGACAACACCTCGCCCGTGCCGCCTCAAGTGATGGCGGCGTTGAACAAGGCCAACGCAGGCTATCGGAGGTCTTATGGCAACGACGACGAAATGCACGAAGTCCGCCAGTTGATCCGCGATGTGTTTGAGGCCCCAAACGCCGAAGTCTACTTGGTCGCAACGGGCACGACCGCCAACGTCTTGTCACTGGCGACGCTCGTTGATCCTTGGCAGGCGATCTACTGTCATCGCTTCGC
>JBELFK010000008.1:39070-43118 GCA_042092935.1 Paracoccaceae bacterium
ATTCGCACCCATCTTGACGGGTCACGCTTTGCCAATGCGCTTGTCAGCACGGGCGCAACCCCCGCCGAGATGAGCTGGAAGGCGGGCGTCGATGTGCTCAGCTTTGGCGGCACCAAGAACGGGCTTCTCGGGGCCGAGGCCGTGATCCTGTTTGATCCCGATCTGGCGTGGGAATTTGAACTGCGCCGCAAACGCGGCGGGCATTTGTTCTCAAAGCACAGGTATCTGTCCGCGCAGATGCTGGCCTATCTGCAAGACGATCTGTGGCTTGAGCTAGCGGCACGCTCGAACGCCTCGGCGGCCAAGCTGGCGACGAAGCTGCAAGCGCTGCCTGATGTGACGCTGACCCACCCCGTTGACGCCAACCTTGTCTTTGCAGCCATGCCACGCGCCCTGCACAAACGTGCCATCGCGGCTGGCGCCGTCTACAGCGCCATCGATCCCAAAGGCGACGAGGCCGAAATGTTGAACTGTCGATTGGTGTGCTCTTGGTCAACAACGGATGAAGACATCACGTCTTTCATGGACGCCCTGACATAGGGCCAGCGCACTGTGCCGCTACGGTTCTTTAAGACCCGCGCACATAAAACCTTAACCGCGCACAAGATCATGGTTCCATCGACCCGAGGCTAGCGAAAGCAAGGATGTCAGAGGTCGGCCAGATCACCGAATAGATCGATAGGTGCTGCGGGCGAAAGCCAGCAGATTGGTAGGAAGATCGTCAACCGGCGGGCCCGCCACCTTGTTTCAAGTCGCTTTAAACAAACCCAGTTGCATCGCACCCTGCCTCAGATCGCCTGAGCGGGGCGCAACTGCTTACAGATCGCCGGACAAGTAGGCGTCGATGTCGGCAATCCGATCCTGGCCCCAGAACCGTTCGGTTCCATCGACCACGTAGAACGGCGCGCCGAACACGCCATCTTTGACCGCGTCTTCCATGTTTGCCTCAAAGGTTTCCGCACCAGCAAGCAGACCCGAGGTCGCCAGCCCTGCATCAAAGCCGTTCTCGGTCAGGCAGGCCTTTATCACGTCGTCCTGCGCGATATCCTTGTCTTCGGCCCAACAGGCCCGCAAAAACGAGTGGCACAGACCCGCCAGATCGCCACCACCTGCGTTTTGCGCAGCGATCACTGCATAGGATGACGGTGCCGAGTTTGTCGGGAAATGCGCAGGTTTCATGTTCATCGACATACCCAGCTTCTTGTTCTGACGCCGCATCTCTTGCAGGCGGATTTCCTGACGCGAGATATGGCGCTGTCCGGGGGGAAGGCCGCCGGTGCGACCAAACAATCCAACCAGGTCAATCGGCTTATAGGTGATGCTTGCGCCGTGCTTTTTGGCGACATCCTCCATCCGGGTGCCTGCCAGATATGAAAACGGTGAAAAGGTCGAAAAATAGTAGTCTATATGAGCCATTAAAGGCCTCCTGTGTCCACGCTGGGTTTGCGTGACACTAGCCACATGTTAAGGCAAGTCAACGTCACGAATCTGTTACAGATGTACCTCGGGGAACACGTTTATGGCCACCACCTCCGCACCGAAACTGATTTCGGGCAATTCCAATCTTCCACTCGCAAAATCCATCGCACGACGCATGTCCTTGCATCGTGGGTCCAATGTCGGCCTTGTTGACGCGCGGGTCGAACGCTTCAACGATCAAGAGATCTTTGTCGAGGTCTACGAAAACGTCCGTGGCGAGGATATGTTTGTGATCCAAAGCACGTCGAACCCCGCGAACGACAACCTGATGGAACTGCTGATTATGGCCGACGCGCTGCGGCGCTCGTCTGCGGCCCGTATCACGGCGGTGATCCCCTATTTCGGCTATGCCCGTCAGGACCGCCGCGCCAAGGCCCGCACACCGATCAGCGCCAAACTGGTCGCCAACATGCTGGTCAAGTCCGGGATCGAGCGTGTGTTGACGATGGACCTCCACGCCGCTCAAATTCAGGGTTTCTTCGATATTCCGGTTGATAACCTCTATGCCTCGCCAGTTTTTGCCTTGGACGTGAAAGAACAATTCAAAGGCCAAATGGACGACATCATGGTGATCTCTCCAGACGTCGGCGGCGTGGCCCGCGCGCGCGAGTTGGCCAAGCGGATCAACGCACCGCTCAGCATTGTTGACAAACGTCGCGAAAAAGCAGGCGAGATTGCCGAAATGACCGTGATCGGCAACGTCAGTGGTAAGAAATGTATCATCGTTGACGACATTTGCGACACGGCCGGAACGCTCTGCAAGGCGGCAGAAGTCCTGATCGAGCATGGCGCAACCGAGGTTCATTCCTACATCACCCACGGCGTTCTTTCTGGCCCGGCGATTGAGCGGATCACCAATTCGGTGATGAAATCGCTGGTCATCACGGATTCGATTGAACCCACCAAAGCAACCCTCGCCGCCCCGAATATCCGCATCGTGCCCACCGCACCAATGTTCGCCCAAGCGGCGCTGAACATCTGGAACGGCACATCGGTCTCGTCTCTGTTTGAAACCGAGACTCTTGAGCCGATCTATGAAGGCATGTTCAAAGGCTGATATTTTGACTGCGCGGTTGGCCTTGTCGATCTTCGATCGGGCCAATCGCTACGCGCACAAGTAAGCGCCTAATCAATATCCCAATCGTCGTGATTGCGCATGTCTCCGATGGCGAACCACGCCGCGCGGACCCTTGCGATACGGGTATCGCCCCATGTTCGAAAAACCAGATCGAACCCTTGATTGGTGACATCCTCGGCGACGATTTCGACGCGGGTATTGGTGCTTTGATCGAGATCGAGAAGGCTCAGGCTGACGTGCACCGCTGGGGGTGATCTGAATTTACCCGAAAACTTGACCTCGCGCCGGATTTCCCGCTCGCCCGAGCCGGTCCACATAGGGCCGTCGTCGACATAATCAGCAAAAAGCTGAACGTCGCCTTGGTCTACACCCGTCTGTCCTGAATTCCAGCGTTTCATGGGAACCCGTTTAATCTGCCTTGCTCGTCAGAATTAAGGCGATGCGGCGAAAAAGAAAAGGCCCCGAGGAAACCTCAGGGCCTTTCTGAATTCATTTTTGGATGAACTTACACGCCGAGAGCGGCGCGCAAGGCCTCCATGTCAGCCAGGGTCTTGGCCGCTGCGTCTTTGGTCTCGGCAGTGGCGTTTGCCGCTGCGTCCGACGCTGTCGCAACCAAAGCGTCCATATCGGCGGCGGAAACATCCGCCGTCGGGATGGCTTTTTCGGCCAGAACCGATGTGCCCTCGGCTGAAATCTCAGCGAAGCCACCGGTGACAGCATAAGAGCTTGCACCGTCGGGTCCGTTGACTGTCAGGATGCCCGGGCGCAACGTCGTAATCGTCGGTGCGTGGTCAGGCATCGCTGTCATGTCGCCATCGGCGCCAGGGATCTGTACCGAAGCCGCCTGAAGCGAAGCAAGGCTCCGCTCGGGGCTGACCAGGTCAAATTGCATCGTATCAGCCATAACGGCCCTCCTTAGGCCGCTTCAGCAGCCATTTTCTCGGCTTTAGCGATCACTTCGTCGATGCCGCCAACCATGTAGAACGCGCCTTCTGGAAGGTGGTCATACTCGCCAGCAACAACAGCTTTGAACGAAGCGATTGTGTCTTCAAGCGGAACCTGAACACCGTCAGAGCCTGTGAACACTTTCGCAACGTCGAACGGCTGCGACAGGAAGCGTTCGATCTTACGCGCACGGGCAACAGCCATTTTGTCGTCTTCTGACAGTTCGTCCATACCAAGAATGGCGATGATGTCCTGAAGCGACTTGTAGCGCTGAAGAACCTGCTGAACGTCGGTCGCAACTGTGTAGTGCTCTTCACCGATGACAAGTGGATCGAGCAGACGCGATGTCGAACCCAGTGGATCCACAGCGGGGTAGATACCTTTTTCCGAGATTGCACGGTCAAGAACGGTTGTCGCATCAAGGTGCGCAAACGATGTTGCCGGAGCAGGGTCAGTCAAGTCATCCGCTGGAACATATACGGCCTGAACCGAAGTGATCGAACCAGATTTGGTCGACGCAATACGTTCCTGCATCGCACCCATGTC
>JBELFK010000009.1:0-39908 GCA_042092935.1 Paracoccaceae bacterium
TGTAGTTGCGCACATGGCCCATATGCAGCTTGCCCGACGGATAGGGGAACATCTCAAGCACGTAATACTTGGGCTTGTCATCGGACCGAACGGCCTTGAACGCTTCGGCCTTGTCCCAGGCTTTCTGCCATTTGGCTTCGATTTCATTTGCTAAATAGCGCGACATGGGCGGTCTCTGTCTATGAGGTGTAATCTATGCTTCGCGAAATCTGATAAGCGCTGTCGCGGCTATGGTCCAGTGCTGTTGGCTTGTTTCACGACCGACGTGTTGGCTATGCCGCGCTTTCCGCGCTAAACTTGCCGAAACATAACAGGCATTCCGAATGAACTTCCTTTTTATCCACCAGAATTTTCCTGGCCAGTTTAAGCATTTGGCGCGCGCATTGGCCGCGCAAAAGCATCGCGTCGTCGCGCTGACTCCGCGTGTGAAAGAGCGCACCGAGTGGGGTGGCGTGACGATTTTGCCGTATAAAATCCAAGCCTCGACTGGCAAAGACACGCATCGGTGGCTGACGGATTTGGACACCAAGATCAAGCGGGCCGACTTTTGCTGGCGCGCAGCGCGCAAGCTAAGGGACGCGGGCTTCATGCCAGACGTCATTATCGCCCACCCCGGTTGGGGCGAAAGCCTGTTTCTAAAGGATGTGTGGCCGAATGCGAAACTCGGCCTTTACTGCGAGCTTTATCACCACGCCGAGTACCCGCATCTTGGCTTTGACCCCGAATTTCCACTGAAAGACCCAGACTCTGACGTCCTGAGAATTCGCATGAAGAACCAGAACATGCAGATGCATCTCCCCCTTTGCGACGCGGCGATTTCCCCCACCGCTTTTCAAGCTGGCACCTTCCCCGAGGAGTGGCAAAAGCTGATTACCGTGACGCATGACGGCGTCGATACAAACGCCTTGCGCCCAAACGAGAACGCCGCGTTCAAACTGGACGACGGCCGTGTATTGACACGTGAGAACGAAGTGGTCACCTTTGTGAACCGCAATCTTGAACCCTACCGCGGGTATCACGTCTTTATGCGCGCCCTACCTGACATCCTGCGCACCCGACCGAACGCCGAAATCCTTGTGGTTGGCGGAGACGGGGTAAGTTACGGGGCCAAGCCAGCAGGCGACAAGACGTGGAAGCAGATATTCCTCGACGAGGTGAAGGACCAAATTTCCGAGAGCGATTGGAAACGGGTGCATTTCCTCGGGCGGATTCCCTACGACCGTTTCGTGGCGATGCTGCAAATCAGCCGCGCGCATATCTACCTCACCTATCCATTTGTCTTAAGCTGGAGTGTTATTGAATCGATGTCGGTTCAAGGGGCCCTGATCGCCAGCGCGACGGCTCCGGTACAAGAGGTGCTGACGCACAACGAGACCGCGCGGCTGTTTGATTTCTTTGATGGCGACGCATTGGTTGAGGAGTTGAACATCGTTCTCAATGACAAAGCGCTGCAAGATCGTCTGGGCGAGGCTGCACGTGCGAAAGCCGTTCGCGAATACGATCTGCGTAGCGTTTGTATGCCTAATCAAATGCAATGGGTAACGGCGCTGGCAGAGGGTTAATCTAGGGCCACGCGGATCTCAGCAACCCAAGCGTACTAATCCGGCGACCCGTGCACATCGCGTTCCGCAGCTTTGACACATTATCAAATTCAAACCGGTCAAAAAGAAAGAGCGGCCCAAAGGACCGCTCTCGCTTATTCGTAATGTCGTCGTTCGACTTAGAACGAGAACGATACCGATACAGTTGTACCTTCAATGTACTCTTGACCAAGCTCAGCTGTATCAGCCGCCGCAGTCGAAGCGTTCGACACAACAACCGATGCGCCGTTGCCAAGGTCGTACTCTGCACCAACGTAGGTTACGACGTTTGTGCCGTCAAAGTAACCAACATAGGCTGTCAGACCGTTGCCCATAGCGTAAGCAGCGGTCATCTCAACGTCGTTTGCACTGTTGAACATGATGTCTGCACTCAGGTCACCCTGTGAAACAGCCGCAGCGATTTCCCATACGTTTGCGCTGTCGAATGTCAGGTCCAGATCTACGCCTTCCAGCGAAGTGCCCAAGGAAACTTCCCATGCGCTTGCTTCGTCGAAAGTTACGCCAACAGTTGCGTCACCGAGAGGCATCGAAGCACCGATTTCCCAAGTTGCAGTTGCACCAGCAACGCTACCGAAGTTCAGCGTAAGGTCAGCACCGCCAGCAGAAGTAGCAGCGTTAATTGCGTATGAGTCATCCGAAGCGAACGCGATGTCATAGTCTACTGAAGAAGCGCCACCGCTCAACAATACACCGAACTCGCCTGCTGCAGCACCGTCGAAACCAACCGCGATGGACGTTCCGCCGAGATCAGCGTCGATACCCAACTGGTAATCGTCGTTTGTATCAACCGAAGCGCTTACAGTTGTGCCGCCGAATGTGAACGACGCCATGATCGCTGTAAGTTCGTCGATACGCGTTGGATCGTCGTCAACGTTACCGAAAATGTTGTCTACTGGACCCATTTCGTCAAGGTGATCGCCGATAAGCGCTGCACCGGTTGAGTCTTGGCCGATGTAGTAAGTGATCGACGAAGAATCAGAAGAAACCGATACGTCACCGCCAGTTACGGCAGCTACACCTGAATCATAGTCAAGGCTAAGCGATGCAGAAGCAGTGAAGCCGTTGTCCAGCGCCTGTGAACCAGATGCTGTGATTGTGATATCCTCATCAAATGCGGTTGCGCGCACATCGTTGTATGAGAAAGTAGCCGAACCGGACAAAGATACGTCTGCAGCGGCTGCGCCGGCAAACGCGACCAATGCGGTCGAAGTAAGAAGGATGCGTTTCATGGATATTCCCTCGTGTTTAGCATTCCAAGAAATGCCAGTTAAACTAGCATTGACGGTGTGTTTGCTCCGTTACGGGCTTTGGGTCAATGCGGATGCGGGTGGCCAAACCCTTCTGTGGCGAAAATGATGCAGATACGACACACAGGTTCGGGCTGACATCGGCAAATTGCTGCCGTAAACACCAAGTGAAGCAAAATACACAACAAAATTGGGGGCGTTATGGCGTTGCAGGATATTCAGGATCGAATCCAAAAAGCCGAATCCTTGGCGGATCGTCCAGTCGGGTCCGTGTCTTTGGTGGCCGTTTCGAAAATGCAGCCCAACGAGCGGGTCGAATCCGTTCTGAACGACGGCTGGCGGATCTTTGGTGAGAATCGTGTTCAGGAAGCCGCAGAGAAATGGCCGGGCTTTAATGAACGCTATAAGGACGTCGAACTGCACCTACTCGGCCCCTTGCAAACCAACAAAGCCCGCCAAGCGATCGAGCTGTTTGACGTCATTCACAGTATTGACCGCCCAAAAATCGCAAAAACCATTGCGCGGCTGTCCGACGAGATCGGCAAATGCCCAGACCTTTTCTTGCAGGTGAACACAGGGGAAGAGCCGCAAAAGGCAGGTGTTCTGCCATCGGAAATCGACAGCTTTGTCCAAGAATGCCGAGATTTGGGTCTGCCGGTCATCGGCTTGATGTGCATCCCGCCCGTGGATGAAGAAGCCTCGTTGCACTTTGCCTTGCTGGCCAAACTCGCCAAACGCAATGGGCTGGCAGGGCTTTCAATGGGAATGTCGGGGGATTTTGAAAAAGCCGTCGCGCAAGGGGCAACGCATGTCCGCGTCGGCAGCGCAATCTTTGGCGATCGCAATTATCCGGCAAAAGCCTAGCGCAAATGGCCCGACTTTGCGGCCTTGGTCGCGAGGTAGCCCTGGTTAAACCGGTTTTCTCCGACGTGCAGCGGCACGCGCTCGGTCACGGTAATTCCGTTTTGCTCCATCATCGCGATCTTCTTCGGGTTGTTGGTCAGCAACCGAACGCTGGTGATTCCCATCGACTTCAGAATTTCGCTGCCAATCCTGAAATCCCGCTCATCGTCTTCAAACCCCAAGCGGTGATTTGCCTCGACGGTATCGAACCCCTGATCCTGTAGGGAATAGGCGCGCATTTTGTTTGCAAGACCAATCCCGCGCCCCTCTTGGTTCAAATAGAGCAGGACACCAGCGCCTTGCTGGCCCATTTGATCCAAAGCGCCGCGCAACTGTGGGCCGCAATCACATTTCAGACTGCCAAGCACATCTCCGGTGAAGCAGGCGGAATGCAGTCGAACCAAAACCGGCGCGTCTCGATCAGGGCGCCCGACCTCAATCGCGTAATGCTCTTCGCCGCCATCTTCGGGGCGAAATACGTTCAGGCGACCGGCCTCGGATGCGATCATCGGCAAGCGGGCAGCGACGACCGACGCCAAGGGCGAGGTCTCGGTCATCAGCGGTCTGGCAAGCGCTGCAGGAACAAGGGTCAGGTCATTTGCCTGCGCGAATGCCAGCGGGCTGTCCAAGCCTACTGTTATCACGCTGGGAAGCAGCCGAGCAGTTTTTGCGAGCAAAATCCCGAGACGCGCAAACGACGGATCCCCGTCGCGCACCGCAGCCAACGGTCCCTTCATCGGAGCATTCAGATCATTGGACGGGTCGGCGACGTCGCGAATCCACGAAAGCCCAACGTCCTCAGGAAGGGTGACCCGCGCAATATCGCCGTCATAGGCACGCGCTTTCAAGGTCTCGGCCCGGCGACCGGTGATCGCCAGCAAAACCGGTTGCCCCAACCCACGCGCGTCCGTCAAACGGCCTTGCACAAGTGTTTCTGCCGCAAGCACCATTGCCCCCTCGCCCTGATCTGTAATCACGACTGGCACACCCATGCGCAAATCCGCCCGCGCACGGGCCAGACGTTCTGTTATGTCAGGGGCAAATGCCATTCATTTTCCTTCAGGATTGCAGCCTCATCTAGCCAATCATGACATAAATTGAAACAATTGCCTCGCACTTCACACGTCCGCGTGAACCAATTGCAGCAAATCTTGTTTATGCATCTAAACGCAATCATCTGCCGTATTAACAAGCAGGAGGTCCAGATCATGGCTCAAATAAAGAAAATACTCTTGGTCGACGACGATGACGACCTGCGCGAGGCGCTGAGCGAGCAATTGCTGATGTCTCAGGAATTCGATGTGTTTGAGGCCGGAAATGGCGCGGATGCGGTCGTGAAGTCCAAGGAAAGCATTTTTGATCTCGTCATTTTGGACGTGGGCCTACCCGATACCGACGGTCGAGAGCTTTGCGCTCTGCTTCGAAAACAAGGCGTCAAGTCGCCGATTCTGATGCTGACCGGCCATGATACCGACGCCGACACTATATTGGGCCTGAATTCTGGCGCGAATGACTATGTCACCAAGCCTTTTAAGTTCCCCGTCCTTTTGGCCCGTATTCGCGCCCAGCTTCGCCAGCACGAACAATCCGAGGATGCGATCTTTCAACTTGGTCCCTATTCTTTCAAGCCAGCAACCAAAATGCTGGTCACTGAAGAGGACAAAAAAATTCGCCTCACCGAAAAAGAGGCGAACATTCTTAAGTTTCTTTACCGTTCGAACGAAGCTGTGGTCGCCCGTGACGTCCTGTTGCACGAGGTTTGGGGGTATAACGCAGGGGTTACGACCCACACGCTTGAGACACATATTTATCGCCTTCGACAGAAAATAGAACCAGATCCGTCAAATGCGCGCCTTCTTGTGACCGAATCCGGCGGATATCGTCTTAATGCGTAATGAATTGGTAAGTTTGATGTGCATCAATTGAAGATGTGAGTTAGGCTGCTAAGAAAAGACGAAGAATTTCAGTACCCGCGCATATCCGGGTTATGATATGCACCTCCCTGTTGGACTGACCCGGGCAATGCCCGGGTCTTTTTTTGTGGCGATTCCCACTGTGCCAGACTAGCGTCCCGTCAAAAATACAGGAGATTCCAATGCCTTTCACCATCGCAACATGGAACATCAACTCGGTGCGCTTGCGTGCACCCATTGTTCAAAAGCTGATGGAAGAGGAAATGCCGGACGTGCTTTGTCTTCAAGAGTGCAAAAGCCCTGTCGATAAAATCCCGTTCGAGCAGTTTCATGAAATCGGCTACACCCACATGGTGGCCAATGGACAAAAGGGCTACAACGGCGTCGCGATTTTCTCAAAGCTCCCGATCAAGGAAGTCGCGCGTCAGGATTTTGCCAATCTGGGCCACGCGCGCCACATTGCTGGTCAGTTGGAAAACGGAGTGACGATCCACAATTTTTACGTTCCCGCAGGCGGCGACGTGCCGGATCGCGATGTGAACGTGAAGTTCGGTCAAAAACTCGACTACCTGACCGAGATGCGCGATTGGTTCCACGCCGAAAAACCACAGAAAGCGATCCTTGTCGGAGACCTCAATATCGCCCCGCGCGAGGACGACGTTTGGGACCACAAGAAACTTCTAAAAGTTGTCAGTCATACGCCGATAGAAGTCGAACACAGGGCCGACACGCAGGATGCAGGCGCCTGGGTTGATGTCACCCGCAAGGATATTCCCGACGGAAAACTCTATAGCTGGTGGTCCTACCGCGCCAAAGACTGGAGCGCGGCCGACAAGGGCCGCCGTCTCGATCATGTGTGGGCCACCCCAGACATTTCGAACGCGGCACATTCAAGCCGGATCCTTCGCGACGTCCGGGGGTGGGAAAAACCGTCTGACCATGCGCCAATTTTCGCCACCTTCGACATTTGACGCCAAACTGACGAAACGTCGCCCTGCTTTTTCTGTGTCGCCGCGCTAAGGTCCGGCAAAATTCACGCAGGAGAACATCATGGAAGACATCGTCATCCTGTCCGCCGCTCGGACAGCTATCGGGACATTCGGCGGGTCACTTGCGGGCACCACAGCGATCGACCTTGGCACCGTGGCCGCCAAAGCAGCAATCGCGCGCGCAGACGTCGAGGCCGGTCAAATCGGCCATGTGGTCTTTGGGCACGTCATCAACACCGAGCCCCGTGACATGTACCTGTCGCGCGTCGCAGCGATCAACGCAGGCATTCCAGACACAACGCCTGCAATGAACGTCAACCGGCTCTGCGGTTCGGGTCTGCAAGCGATTGTGTCGGGCGCGCAGTCGCTGATGTTGGGCGACGCCGATTTCGCCCTTGCCGGTGGTGCCGAAAACATGAGCCGCGCGCCTTTCATCATTCCAGATCAACGCTGGGGCGCAAAAATGGGCGACGTCAAGACGCTCGACATGATGCTTGGCGCGTTGAATTGTCCGTTTGGCACCGGTCACATGGGCGTCACCGCTGAAAACGTCTCGGCTGAACATGCGATCTCGCGCGAAGAACAAGATGCTTTCGCCGTCGAAAGCCAGACACGCGCCGCCGCGGCCATCCAAGCGGGATACTTTGACGCGCAGATCGTTTCGGTCGATGTAAAGAAACGCCGCGAGATGGTGTCGTTTGCGACGGACGAGCATCCCAAGCCGACGTCGATGGAAACCCTCGCGGGGCTGCGTCCGGTGTTTCAGAAAGATGGCACTGTTACGGCTGGCAATGCGTCAGGTATCAACGACGGCGCAGCGGCTGTCGTTTTGGCGACCGCGTCCGCGGCCGAGCGTGCGGGATTGAAACCACGTGCCCGTATTTTAGGATATGCACACGCCGGGGTGCGCCCCGAGGTGATGGGCATCGGCCCGGTTCCTGCGGTCGAGGCCCTACTAAAGCGGATCGACATGACCGCCGATCAGTTCGATGTGATTGAATCAAACGAGGCCTTTGCAGCGCAGGCTTTGGCCGTCAGCAAAAACCTCGGTTTTGACCCTGCGAAGGTCAACCCGAACGGCGGAGCAATTGCGCTTGGTCATCCGGTCGGGGCCACCGGTGCGATTATCACGACGAAGACACTCTACGAACTGGAACGCATTGGCGGGCGCTATGGACTTATCACCATGTGCATTGGCGGCGGTCAGGGCATTGCGATGGCGATCGAACGCCTATGATGCCACTTCGGGATAGTCGCGAAGGAAGACCCAGCGGTCCCCTTCCGACATCTCGGGTTGATAGCGATAGCCACCAAGGTCGAAGTCCTTCAAGCCTTCGGGGTCGGTCAGGCGTCGCTGGATGATAAAGCGCGCCATCGATCCTCGGGCTTTTTTGGCGAAGAACGAGACGATTTTGGCCTCGCCGTTCTTTTCTTCCATAAAGACAGGGGTAATCACGCGCAGCTTCAGGGCTTTGGTGTCTGCCGCGCCAAAGTATTCCTGACTTGCGCAGTTGACCAAACAGTCTGTGCCAAGCGCCTGTGCCTGCGTCACCAGCGCTTTTGAAATCTGGGTGCCCCAATAGTCGTAAAGGCTTTTGCCCCGCCGCGTTTTCAGACGGCTGCCCATTTCAAGCCGATAAGGCTGGATCGCGTCCATTGGGCGCAAAACACCGTAGAGGCCAGAGAGAATCCGCAAATGGTCCTGCGCCCAGTCCAGTTCTTCTGGCTCAAGCGATGCAGCCTCAAGCCCGAGGTAAGTGTCCCCCGCGAATGCGTGAACCGCTGGACGGACCGTTTCAACATCGGGTTCCGGTGCGAATGCGCGAAAGCGGTCTCGGTTGAGGCGGGCCAAATCGGGCGACAGGTCCATCAGTTTTTTCAAATCGCCCAGCGTCAAACCCCGCATCGTCTTCGACAGACGCACGGCATCCGCCTGGAAATCGGGCTGCGTGATCTCGCCGCTGACAGGCGACCAGTCCAGACGTTTGGCAGGAGAAATGACAACCAGCATATGTGTACCCCGTTGGCTTTGGAAACCGTCTAGCCCGCCTCGCGCAGAACGTCCAGAAAGGCCGCTCCGAACCGCTCGGCTTTGCGGTCGCCAAGCAAGCGCTCGATGGCGGACTGATCGCCGCCGCGCAATTGCGCAACCTTGGCAAGCTGCGACGCCGAGCAGCTGAGCGGTTTGTCGGTTCCCGCTTCACCCCGCGCCAGATCGGCCTGCACTTCCATAAGCCGGTCATAAACGTCGCCCGCGTCCTTCCCAGCCAGCTTCCGGCGTGTCGGGTGCATTTCAGGCGCGTCTTGCGCTATGACAGACAGAAAGGCATCGCCATAACGCTCAAGTTTCTTGGCACCGATGCCGTTGATCCGTGCCATGTCGTCCAGCGTCATCGGGCGCGACTCGGCCATTTCGATCAGAGTGCGGTCTGGGAAAATGATGTAGGCGGGCACGGCGGCCTGTTCGGCAAGCGCCCGTCGTTTGGCCTTTAGCGCCGAAAGCAGTGGCGCATCCTCATCCGAGACCATCGCCTTGACCGCCGGCCGCCGTTTCGCGGCTTTGATGGTGTCCTGGCGCAATTCGATTGTGGCTTCATCACGCAAGATAGGACGGGCAGCGTCGGTCATCTGCAACGCACCGTGCCGTTCGGCGTCGGGGCGGATAAGATCATGTCCCATCATCTGTCGGAACACAGCTTGCCATTGCGGGCGCGAGTATTCCTTACCCACCCCAAAAGTCGGCAATTGATCGTGATTGCGAGCCAGAACCTTGTCCGTGGCATTGCCAAGCAAAATGTCGATCAAATGGCCCGCGCCAAAACTTTCACCGGTGCGCAAAATGGCTGACAAGGCTTTGCGCACCGCCACCGTTCCGTCGAAGGTCATGGGCGGCACATCGCACAGATCGCATTTGCCACAGGTGATGTCAGATTCACCGAAGTACCCCAGCAAGATTTCGCGACGACACTTCAACGCCTCGGCCAATCCCAGCAGTGCATTCAACCGGCCATGATCGGCGGCGCGGCGTTCCGGCGGGGCCAAACCTTCGTCGATCTGACTGCGCCGTAGTCGAATATCTTCGGCCCCAAACAAAGTGAGCGTTTCCGCAGCCGCCCCGTCACGGCCCGCGCGACCGATTTCCTGATAATAAGCCTCAATCGATTTTGGCAGATCGGCATGCGCCACCCAGCGAATATCCGGCTTGTCGATGCCCATCCCAAAGGCAACCGTCGCGACCACGATCAAACCATCCTCGCGTTGAAACCGAGCCTCGGTGATGCGGCGGTCTTCGGCCTCCATACCCCCGTGATAATGGGTCGCCGCGTGTCCGACATCGCGCAGCGCTTTTGCCAGCGATTCAGTCTTGGCCCGTGTGCCGCAATAAACAATGCCCGACTGCCCCTTGCGGGCATCCGCAAAGTCGAGGATCTGGCGTCTCGGGCTGTCCTTGGCGGCGAAGTTCAGGTGAATGTTGGGCCGGTCAAACCCGCGCAGAAATACCGTCGGTGTGTCATCCTGAAACAATCGGGCGACAATCTCGTCGCGCGTTTCCTGATCCGCCGTCGCCGTAAAGGCCGCCAAGGGCACCTTGAGCGCCCGACGCAAATCCCCGATCCGAAGGTAGTCCGGGCGAAAATCATGCCCCCATTGGCTGACGCAATGCGCCTCGTCCACCGCGATCATGGTCACGTTGATCCGTCGCAGCAGATTCAAGGCCGACCCTGCCGCAAGGCGCTCAGGCGCCATATAGAGCAGCTTCAGGCGACCCGCCTCAAGCGCTTCGAACACCTGATCGGTTTCGTCTTGCGTGTTGCCCGACGTCAGCGCCCCAGCCGCAACACCAGCCTCTCGCAAAGCCCTCACCTGATCGCGCATCAGGGCAATTAGGGGGGAAATGACAACTGTCACACCATCGCGCATCAGGGCAGGCAATTGAAAGCAAAGGGATTTTCCGCCACCCGTCGGCATGATCGCCAAGGCGTTCTGTCCAGAGGCCACGCAGTCCACAATCTCGGCCTGACCGGGCCGAAAGGATGCGAATCCGAATACGTCACGCAAAAGCGCGTCGCGGTTGCTCATCTGGAAAACCCTGTGTGGTTTCTTGTCTGCTCTTAGGGCAACAATTTCACACTAAGGATTCGTGAACAAGTAAGATCACATAAACAGCATGCGGTTGTTTTGCAGGATGATCTGCAACGCGATCAAACCGATGAACGCAACCAACGGTGCAAGGTCCAACGGACCGGTATTGGGCAGAAAACGGCGGATCGGCGCATAAATCGGCTCAAGCAAACGCGCCAAACCGTTCCAAATCTGATTGACCATTGGCTGACGCATATTAAGCACCTGAAACGAGATCAGCCAGCTCATGATGATATGGGCAATCATGATGAACCATACGACATCAATTATCAGCATAATGATCTGGTAAAGTGACTGCATTTTGGGCGCTTCCTTTTATTGTCGCAACAACAGGTAAGGTCTCGTTCGCCAAAGGGCAAGAGTGCCGCAGGGTATGTATTGACGCGCGTTGAACCTCGTTCGAATAGGACGACAAAGGAGACTGCACCATGTACCCTCTGCTGCGTTATGTTGGCGAGCTTGTGAAATACCGCAACAAGCCCATTGATCTGTTTGATCCCCATATTTCAACCCACCGCTGCATGCCGTGGGACATTGATCCGTGGTTAGAGTTGAACAACGGCCGGACGCTGACGCTCTATGATCTTGCGCGCGTCCCGTATTTTGTACGCTCGGGGGCGATCAAGGTCCTGACCAAGAACAAGTGGCGCGTGACCGTCGCGGGGGTCTCTGTGCGCTATCGGCGTCGGATTACCGCGATGGAGAAGATCACGATCTACTCCAAATTCCTCGGCTGGGACGAGCGTTTCTTTTATACGGAACAGTCAATTTGGAATAAACACGACGAGTGCGCCAACCAAGTTGTCGTCCGCTCCGCGATCGTCGGAGGCAATGGAATTGTCCCACCCGCGAAAATGGCCGAGGCTTACGGCTACCTTGGCGCATCCCCGCAAATGCCCGATTGGGTGCTCAACTGGATCAAGGCCGAAGATACGCGCCCTTGGCCGCCCCCGAATTCTCCGCTTGCGTCAAAGCCGAAATAGCGCCCATATTGGCCGCTGTGGGTTTTGGGGGATTGGCGCGTGACAGTTTCAAGCAAGAAACGGATTTGGGGCTGGTTTTTCTTTGATTGGGCCAGTCAGCCTTACAACACGCTCATCATCACTTTCATTTTTGCACCCTACGTCAAAGAGCTTTTGGGCGACGGAGTTCAGGCCCAGGCTGCCTGGGGCTTTGGCGTTGGCGCCGCGGGGATCATTATCGCGATCCTTGCGCCCATTTTGGGGGCCATGGCTGACTCGTCGGGTCAAAGAATGCGTTGGATCTGGGTGTTTTCAGTGCTCTATGTCGTCGGATCCTTTGGTCTTTGGACAGCCGCGCCGGACCAATTTAATCTCTACGCCGTCCTTGCGTTCTTTGCCGTCGGAATGATCGGAATGGAGTTCGCGACGATCTTTACCAACTCGATGCTGCCTGATCTTGGCCCGCGTGAAGAGGTCGGGAAAATATCGGGTAATGGCTGGGCATTCGGCTATGTCGGCGGCCTAATCGCCCTTGCACTGATGCTCGTATTCTTCGCAGAAAGCGCCGAGACCGGACGAACCTTTGTCGGTCTCGAACCGGAGTTGGGGTTGGATGCCTCTGCGCGCGAGGGGACGCGTTTTGTCGGACCGCTCACCGCGCTTTGGTACATCGTGTTTATGATCCCGTTCTTCCTCTGGGTGCGCGATGCAAAGCCCGTCGCCGCTGCCAAGGGCGCGACTATGGGTGCCCTGCGAGAACTCGGAGCGACGCTCAAATCCCTGCCGTCTCATCCGTCGTTGTTCGCTTATTTAGGCTCGTCCATGTTCTACCGAGACGCCCTGAACGGTCTTTATACTTTCGGCGGTATCTATGCGGCGGGCGTGTTGAACTGGACGGTCGTGGACGTCGGTATATTCGGCATCGTTGCAATCATTTCCGGCGCGATTTTTGCGTGGCTCGGTGGGCGCGCTGATATGCGCTTTGGGCCAAAACCGGTTATTCGCTTTTCTGTCATCGGGTTAATCCTCATCACCGTCGCCGTCACGATGATTTCCAGGGAAACCGTTTTGTTTGTGGCTGTTAGCCCCGAAAGTGCGTTGCCCGATATATCCTTTTACATTCTGGGTGCTCTGATCGGGGCGCTTGGAGGTGTCCTACAGTCGGCGAGTCGCACGATGATGGTGCGGCAAGCGAACCCAAACCGCATGACCGAGGCGTTTGGGCTTTATGCGTTGGCGGGAAAATCTACCAGTTTCATTGCGCCTTTGTCGATTGGCGTCGTGACCGCCATAAGTGGCAATCAGCAGATTGGTATTGCACCGCTTATCGTGCTTTTCGGCATTGGTCTGGTCCTGCTGAAATACGTCAATCCAAATCCTAAATCTTGGGGCTAACCACCAGATTTATAAATTTTTCTTTTGACATACGCAAAATATGTGGCACGATTTCCTTAATCGCAACAATCGAAAGGAGGTGGTCCAGTGTCTAGAGAGGTATTGGAGAGAGGTGTCGGAACATTTTGGAGGACGCTTTCGTAGAGGCAGACCTCTGCGCAAGAACCCCAAATTGGTGACCGCCTAACCGGCCACCTCCAAAATTCTCGAAGGGTCGTCCGGTTGCGAATGGACGACCCTTTTCGTCGCGCAGCGCATGGAAATTGTACAATTTGCGCACCGTTCCTGTACAAATACCCCATGCTGAAAATCACCGAAAATATCACCATCGAAGACTGGGAATTGACCGAACAATTCGTCCGCGCCTCGGGGCCGGGCGGGCAAAACGTCAACAAGGTTTCCTCGGCTGTCGAGCTGCGCTTTGAGGCCGAGAGGTCGCCCAATCTGACGGACGCGGTCAAACGGCGGTTGAAGGTTCTGGCGGGGCGGCGCTGGACGAACGAAGGTGCGATTGTTCTGCAAGTTTCGGAAGAACGCAGTCAGGCCCGCAATCGCGACATCGCCCGCGAAAGGCTGGCGGACCTGATCCGCAAGGCGACGATCGTTCCCAAACGACGTCGCGCGACAAAGCCCACCTATGGCTCGAAGCTAAGACGTCTAAAAGCCAAGAAAGAACGCAGCGAGGTCAAAAGCCTGCGCGGCCGCGTTGGGGGGGACGACTAGCGATCGCCAGTCCGGTCAGGAAATTTTGTTCGCCACGCATTATTGGCGCAAGATTACGCGCCCAGCCACCCACCACGCTTTTGTATCTGTAATTCAGTCACTTATTGAGCGAGCCGGTCAGTTTTCTCGCCGCACGCGCTGAATCTGGACCTATTGTTGGAAAAGTTTTGGCCCTATCGAGTCTCATTTTCTTAGCGTTCTGTGGTGTCATGACAGGCGAGGCGAATCTCGCCCATTTACACGCGCCGGTATCCGGCCCCAGCATTCAGGTGAAGCTATGGATGGAAATCTCTACGATAATGATCTTTCGGGTGTCGTTGCCGCTGACAAGGCACATGTTTGGCATCATCTCACGCAACACAAGCCGTTTGAAGATGGTGAGCCCCGGATTATTGTCGAGGGCAAGAACATGCGTGTTTGGGACCAGAACGGCAAAGAATACCTCGATGCGGTTTCCGGCGGCGTTTGGACCGTCAACGTTGGTTATGGCCGCGAAGTCATTGCCGATGCCGTCCACGCCCAATTGATGAAACTTTGCTATTTTGCCCAGTCCGCGGGGTCGATCCCAGGGGCGTTGTTTGCCGAAAAACTGATCGAGAAAATGCCGGGCATGAGCCGTGTTTACTACACGAACTCGGGGTCGGAAGCGAACGAGAAGGTGTTCAAGCTGGTGCGCCAGATTGCCCACAAAAAGTATGGCGGCAAGAAAACCAAAATCCTTTACCGCGAGCGTGACTATCACGGATCGACTTTGGCCGCGATGTCGGCCGGTGGTCAGGATGAGCGCAACGCGCAGTACGGACCTTTTGCGCCTGACTTTGTGCGCGTTCCCCATTGCATGGAATACCGCAAGCACGAGCTTGGCTTGGGCCACCTGTCGGGCGAAGACTTTGGCCGCGCTGCTGCCGATCAGATTGAAGAGGTCATTCTGCGCGAGGGCGCTGACACTGTCGGATTGCTTTGCCTTGAGCCTGTGACGGCTGGTGGTGGCGTGATCGAGCCCCCGCTTGGGTATTACGAGCGTGTTCAGGAGATCTGCGAGAAATACGATATTCTCCTGCATATTGACGAGGTTGTGTGTGGCGTTGGCCGGACCGGTACGTGGTTTGGCTATCAGCAATACGGCATCAAGCCTGACTTCGTCACGATGGCCAAGGGTGTTGCCTCGGGCTATGCGGCGATTGCGTGCTGTGTGACGACCGAAGCCGTTTTCGACATGTTCAAAGACAATGCCGATGATCCGCTGAACTACTTCCGTGATATTTCGACCTTTGGGGGTTGCACGGCTGGTCCGGCGGCGGCTTTGGCCAATATGCAAATCATCGAAGACGAAAGCCTGCTTGATAACTGCACGCGTATGGGCGAGCGGATGAAGGCAAATCTGAACGTGTTGATGGACAAGCATTCGGTCATTGGCGATGTGCGCGGCAAGGGCCTGTTCCTCGGGGCCGAGCTTGTAGTGGATCGCGACACCAAAGAGCCAGTCGCCGAGAAACTGGCGCAGGCCGTCGTCGCTGAATGTGGTGCGCAGGGTGTTATTATCGGCGTGACCAATCGCTCGATCCCAGGGCGCAACAACACGCTTTGCTTCTCGCCTGCGCTGATCGCGACGGCGGAAGACATCGATGCAATCACCCAAGCTGTCGATAAGGCGTTGACGAAAGTCTTTGGGTAAATCTGTGTACCTTGAGCCTATAACTCTTAGGGGTCGGCACGTTGTGCTGGCCCCTTTGTCGTTCGATCATCTGGCCGATCTGCAAGAGGCCTGCGAAGATGGGCAGCTTTACAATCTTTGGTATACGACTGTCCCTCGCCCCGAGGACATGGCGGCCGAAATTGAACGGCGCTTGTCGCTACAGGACGCCGGCTCCATGGTGCCGTTTTCGGTGATGACGCCGGACGGCAAGGCGGTTGGCATGACGACCTATATGAACATCGATGCCGCCAACAAACGGGTCGAGATCGGGTCAACCTGGTATCGCAAGGCGGTTCAGCGATCGCCTTTGAACAGTGAAGCCAAGTTGATGCTATTGGGGCATGCCTTTGAAGATCGATCCAGTATCGCCGTCGAGTTTCGTACACATTTCGTAAACCTTCAGTCGCGCAAAGCGATCGAGCGGCTTGGGGCGAAGCTCGATGGAGTGCTGCGCAATCACATGGTGATGGCAAACGGCACGCTAAGAGACACCGCCGTTTATTCGATCATCCAGACCGAATGGCCTACTGTGAAGGCGCATCTTGAGCACAAGGTGGGGCAGCCTCGGTAATTTCCTTTTCGATATTACCAGATTGTCGCCGCGATAAGACCAGTTTACGGTGCCGCCATGGCCTTACCTGTCGATACATTTTTTCTAGATCCGTCCGCGCAAGGGACGTTGCAGCAGCAAATCCAACAGATGATTGCCGAGGGCATTCTGTCGGGGCGTTTCCTTAAGGGCGAAAAACTTCCGTCGTCGCGGAGCCTTGCGAAGCATCTTGGGGTGAGCCGGATCACGGTGACGCTGGCCTATACCGAGCTTCAGGCGAACGATTACCTCGAAGCGCGGGATCGCTCGGGGTATTTCGTGTCGCAAAGCGCGCCAGAGCCTCCGTCGTTTCCCCAGCGTTCGCCGACGGAAGACAACGTCGATTGGGATCGGGTGTTTCAGCGCACTTACAGCGACAAGGTGACCCCCGCCAAGCCGACCAATTGGGCCGACTACAAGTATCCGTTTATCTATGGGCAAACCGATGCGGGTTTGTTTGACCATGCAAATTGGCGGCTATGTGCGTTGCAGGCTTTGGGCCTGAAGGACTTTTCGTCGATGACGCAGGATTACTACGATCAGGATGACCCGAAACTGATCGAGTTTGTGGCGCGCCATTCGCTGCCCCGTCGCGGGATTTCGGCGAGGCCGGAAGAGATCATCATCACAATGGGTGCGCAGAACGCGCTTTGGTTGACGGCGAAGCTGCTGTTGAACGCAAGCAAACGCGCCGTGATCGAGAACCCGAGTTATCATTCCCAGCGCGACATCCTCAATCTGAGGCGCTGCAAGATTACAGCGGTGGACGTCGACAAGGACGGTTTACCTCCGGCGATGATACCAGATGACGCCGATGTTGTTTTTACCACGCCAAGCCATCAGTGCCCGACGGCCACGACGATGCCGATGAAACGCCGCCAAGAGCTGCTTCAACGCGCCAAGGACATCAACGCGCTGGTGGTAGAGGACGACTATGAATTCGAGATGTCGTTTCTGAACCCGCCGTCCCCGTCGCTGAAATCTCTCGATCGTGACGGTCGGGTGATCTATGTCGGCAGCTTTTCCAAGTCGCTGTTTCCCGGGTTGCGGCTTGGCTATCTGGTCGGGTCCGAGCCGTTCATTCGCGAGGTTCGCGCCCTGCGGGCGACGGTGCTCAAGCATCCTCCTGGGCAAATTCAGCGGACGGCGGCCTATTTCCTTGGGCTTGGCCATTATGACTCGCTTATTCGCCGGATGCTGCACGCCATGCATGGGCGGGCGCAAACGATGGAAACGGCAATCGCTCAGCATGGGCTAAAGGTGGCCGGTCGCGGAGCATTTGGCGGGTCGTCACTGTGGATGGAGGCCCCCGAAGGCGTGGACACGACGGACTTGGCGCGCAAGCTGCAAGCGGACGATGTGTTGATCGAACCGGGCGAGCCTTTCTTTGCGCCGCCGAATGCGCCGAAGAATTTCTATCGACTTGCCTATTCGTCGATCCCCGCAGAGCGCATCCCCGAGGGCATCGCGCGGATCGCGAAGGCGCTCGGCTAGTTTCTGGACATAAATGGCGTTTGAAATTGGACCTACTGCGCAATCCGTGCAGAAATTAGGTTCCGCTCAAACGGGTGGATGATTCCGCCTATGCTTTCACGCCCATCAGGAGCCATAGCCCATGAAAATGACCACCGAAGAAGCCTTCGTAAAAACCCTGCAATCGCACGGCATTCAGCATGCCTTTGGAATCATCGGCTCGGCTATGATGCCAATTTCGGACATCTTCCCAGCGGCAGGAATCACATTCTGGGATTGTGCCCACGAAGGGTCCGGCGGCATGATGGCAGATGGCTACACCCGCGCCACCGGCAAAATGTCGATGATGATCGCGCAAAACGGCCCGGGCATCACGAACTTCGTGACAGCCGTCAAAACCGCCTATTGGAACCACACACCGTTGTTGCTGGTCACGCCTCAAGCGGCCAACAAAACCATCGGTCAGGGTGGTTTTCAGGAAATGGAACAGATGAACCTGTTCGCTGACTGTGTGGCCTATCAAGAAGAAGTCCGCGATCCTTCGCGCGTTGCTGAAGTTCTGGCCCGCTGTATTGCCCAAGCCAAGCGTCTGTCCGGCCCTGTTCAGTTGAACATCCCACGCGATTTCTGGACTCAGGTGATTGACGTCACCATTCCGACTCCGATTGAATTTGAAGCCTCCTCGGGCGGCGCAAACTCGGTTGCTGAGGCAGCAGCGTTGATTTCGGCCGCCAAGAACCCGGTTATCCTGAACGGTGCAGGCGTTGTGCTTTCCAAGGGCGGCATTGCGGCTTCAATTGAACTGGCCGAGCGTTTGGACGCCCCGGTTTGTGTCGGCTACCAGCACAACGACGCGTTCCCCGGCTCTCATCCGCTTTTCGCCGGTCCTTTGGGCTACAACGGCTCGAAGGCGGGCATGGAGTTGATTAAGGACGCTGACGTTGTTCTCTGCCTTGGCACACGTTTGAACCCGTTCTCAACCTTGCCAGGTTACGGCATGGAATATTGGCCAGCGGATGCGAAAATCATTCAGGTTGATATTAACCCGAACCGTATTGGCCTGACGAAGAAGGTCACCGTTGGTATCGTCGGCGATGCGGCCAAAGTTGCGAACGGCATTCTGGCCAACCTGTCTGGCACCGCTGGCGATGAGGGCCGTGCAGACCGCAAGGCACGTGTTGCGCAAGCGAAATCGGCTTGGGCGCAGCAGTTGTCGTCGATGGATCACGAAGAGGACGATCCGGGCACAACATGGAACGAGCGCGCCCGTGCGGACAAGCCAGAATGGATGAGCCCCCGCATGGCGTGGCGCGCTATTCAGTCGGCGCTGCCGAAGAATGCGATCATTTCATCGGACATCGGCAACAACTGCGCGATTGGCAACGCCTACCCGTCGTTCGACGAAGGGCGCAAGTATCTGGCCCCCGGCCTGTTCGGTCCTTGCGGATATGGTCTTCCGGCGGTTGCGGGTGCGAAAATTGGCTGCCCAGACGTACCCGTTGTTGGCTTTTCGGGCGACGGTGCCTTTGGTATCGCCGTCAATGAGTTGACCGCGATTGGTCGCGGCGAGTGGCCTGCTTTGACGCAGATCGTTTTCCGCAACTACCAGTGGGGCGCTGAGAAGCGGAACTCGACATTGTGGTTTGACGACAACTTCGTTGGCACTGAGCTTGACACAAACGTGTCCTATGCTGGCATCGCCAACGCCTGCGGTCTGAAGGGCGTCGTTGCACGCACGATGGACGAGCTGACCGACGCGCTGAACCAAGCGATCAAGGATCAGATGGAAAACGGCATCACAACGCTGATCGAAGCGATGATTAACCAGGAACTGGGTGAACCTTTCCGTCGCGACGCGATGAAGAAGCCTGTTGAAGTTGCAGGCATCAGCGCCGACGACATGGTTGAGCAACAGGTCTGAGCGCCTGAGTGGAGCTTCCATTTGACCTAGCCCCTGACCAGGGGATTTATCTGGCCGCCGCACTTGTTGTGGCGGCCTTTATTCGTGGATTGAGCGGTTTCGGCTTTTCGGCCATTATCATTCTGCTGGCGTCCCTTGTGACGAACCCGCTGCCGTTGATCCCTGTCATTTTCGCCTGTGAAATCGGCATGACAGCGTTTCAGGCGCGGGGCATTCTACCCCATGTTCAGTGGGGCAAGGTGTTGGCACTGCTGCTTGGCTCGGCCATCGCGGTGTTTCCCAGCGTCGCTTTGCTGGCGCGGCTTGATCCCGATCAGGTGCGGATCATCATCGCCTTGTTGATCCTTGTGCTGAGCCTGCTGTTGTTGTCGGGATTCTCGTTTGGGCGCGTTGTCGGCAAACAGGGGAACTTTTTGACCGGCATTGGCGCGGGCATGGCCAATAGCGCGGGCGTCGGTGGGTTGGTGGCAGCGGCGTTCTTTTCGGCGCAGCCTATCGAAGCGGCGGTTTTTCGGGCGACGATGATCGTATTTTTGACCGGTCTCGATATAATGACACTGCCGGTTATGGGTGCCCATGGATTAATCGGACCGGATTCAGTGACCGCTTTCTTGATCGCCTTTCCTTTGCTTGGGTTAGGTGTCTGGCTGGGTTCGATTGGCTTCAGTCGTATTTCACAGTCAAACTTTCGACGGTTGGTCATATTTCTGCTAACCGCGCTTTCAATTATCAACGTCGCTAAGGTGATCTTATGACAATGACTCCTCAGACCCTTCTTGCCTCTGCACGCTCGGATACGCGCCCCGTGATCGCCATGAGCGAGGGCGAAGACCCCCGGATTGTCAAAGGCGCGTTGGCCGCGCGGGATGCTGGCATTGCGGATGTTATTCTTGTCGGCGATCACGCTGCCGTCACGGCGCAACTGGCCGCGATAGGTCGAAGCACCACCGACGGGGTTTCGGTTCATGATCCCGCGGCCTCGGACCTGACGCCGGCATTGGCGGATGCATTTCTTGAGCTGCGTAAACACAAAGGCGTCGATCTTGACCGCGCCCGGCGCGAGGTGCGCAATCCACTGGTTTATGCCGCGATGTTGGTGCGGTCCGGTCACGCTGCGGGCACGGTTGGCGGCGCTGTCGCAGCGACCCCCGACATCGTGCGGGCCGCGCTGCAGGTCATCGGCAAGGCCGAAGACGCGCCTTTGGTGTCGTCGTTTTTCCTTATGTTTCCACCGAGCGATGCGGGCCGCCCGATGGTATATGCAGACTGTGGCTTGGTGATTGATCCGTCGTCCGAGGATCAAGCCGCGATTGCAGCGGCCTCGGGCAAATCTTGCAGGGCGTTGCTGGAAACTGACCCCAAAGTTGCATTCTTGTCGTTCTCGACAAAGGGCAGCGCCCGTCACGCGATGGTCGATAAAGTGTCGGCCGCTGCGGCTTTGTTTGCCAAGCAACACCCCGACATACCGTCGGACGGTGAGGTGCAGTTCGACACGGCTTTTGTCCCCTCTGTAGCGGCGCGTAAGGCACCGGACTCGGCCGTCGCTGGTGGGGCGAACGTGATGATATTCCCGTCATTGGATGCGGGAAATATTGCCTATAAAATCACGCAGCGCCTCGGGGGTTATACAGCGATCGGTCCAATTTTGCAGGGGCTGAGGCAACCGGCTAACGATCTGTCGCGTGGCTGTAGCGCCGAGGACGTCACCATAATGATCGCGGTCACCGTAAAGCAGGCCGCAGGGTCCTAGCGCTGGTTGCGCCTTGCCAAGTTGGACAGCAAAAACAGCGTCGCCGCGAAGACCACGATGCTTGGTCCTGCGGGGGTGTCGGCTGTGAATGACAACCACAGGCCACCGATGCCGGACGTTGCGGACAGCAGGACAGCCATGACCGTCATACGCTCGGGTGTGCGGGCAAACTGACGGGCGGTTGAGGCTGGGATCAGCAGCATGGCCGAGATCAGCAGCGCCCCGAGGATCTTGATCGAAACGGCCACAACGATGGCCAACGCGATTGTCAGGATCAACTGCTCTTTGGCGGGATTGATGCCTGAGGCGCGCGCAAGTTCCTGATTGAGCGTCGAGGTCAACAAAGCCTGCCAACGCCAGATGATAAGGGCCACGACGATGATCGCGCCGCCCCAGATCGTCCAGAGATCGGTCTGCGATATCGCGAGGATGTCGCCAAACAGATAGGCCTCGACATCGATGCGAACCCCCTTGATAAAGCTGATGCCGACCAGCCCTAGCGCAAGGGCAGAGTGCGACAGCGTTCCCAGCGCTCCGTCCATCGTGTGGCCTTTGTTCGATAGGGCCGAGACTGACAGGGCCATCGCAAGCGCAACGGCCAGCACGCCGATTTCGACAGATAGGCCAAAGCCAAAGGAAATGGCGACACCAAGGATGGCGGCATGTGCGGTGGCCTCTCCGAAATAGGCCATGCGCCGCCACACGACAAAGCACCCCAGCGGACCCGAGGCGAGCGCCAAGGCGATGACCGCAAGGCCCGCGCGAAGAAGAAAATCGTCAATCATGGTGGTGATGCGCTTGATCGCAATCGTCGTGGCTATGGTCGTGTTCGTGCTGGTAAAGCGCCAGCGTGCCTTTTGCGCCCTGACCAAAGAGCGCCTGATATTCAGGGGCGTCCCGCACCACGGTCGGCGTGCCTTCGCAACAGATGTGGCCATTCAGGCAAATCACCCGATCCGACGCCCCCATGACGACGTGCAGATCGTGACTGACCAAAAGAACCGCGCAGTTATACTGATCGCGCACCCGTTCGATCAGCCCGTAGAAATCAGCCGCTCCAGGTTGGTCGAGACCCTGAGTGGGTTCATCCAGGATCAGGATGTCTGGCGCGTTCAGGATCGCCCGCGCAAGCAAGACACGCTGCAACTGACCGCCCGAAAGCTGTGAGGTCTGACGTTGCTCCAAGCCCGTGGCACCTGTTTCCTTCAATGCCGCCGCAGCCGCTTCGTCGGATACGCGCTTGGGCAGAGATAGAAACCCGCGGACCGTTAGCGGCAGGCCGCTGTCTTGTTCAAGTTTTTGCGGGACGTAGCCGATCTTCAAGCCCGGTTTTCGGGTGATGGTGCCGCTGCTTGGTTCGAACACGCCCAAAAGGGTGCGCAGCAACGTCGATTTACCAGACCCGTTCGGGCCGACGATTGTAACGATTTCCCGAGGGGCGATCGAAAAACTGACGTTTTCAAGCGCGGGAAAATCGCCGTGATGGACGCTTAGGTTTTGGGTGGCGATCAAGCTCATTCGGGGGCCTGGCACGTTGGGCATAGCCCAAGGACTTCGACGTTTACGCGCTCAATCAAAAAGTCTTCGTGTGCTGCCGCCAAGGCAAGCGCGGATTGAACCGGCTCGGACGAGGCCTCGGCCACGGCATCGCAGCTTCGACAGATCAAGAACACTGGCCGATGCGCGGTTTCCGGCTGTGTGCAGGCCGCAAAGGCATTCAGACGCCGGACCTTATGCGCCAATCCGTTGTCCACAAGAAACTCGAGCGCCCGATAGGCGACGGGGGGTTGATTGCCAAACCCTTGTTCCGCCAGTTTTTCCAAGACCTCATAGGCGCCCATTGCTTTTTGTCGTGACAAAAGGATCTCAAGCGCGGCGCGGCGCACAGGCGTCATTCGCAGGCCTTGTTCAGCGATCAGGTGGTCGGCGTGGCTGAGAACATTGCTTGCGCAATGCGTGTGGTCATGCGGTTCAAGAGTGCAGGCTTGGTGGGTCATAAAATCTGCTTGTTATAGTATCACACGTTATCTTATAACGCCGAAAACAGATTCTGGAAGCCCTGATGCGCATTTTGACCCTATTCTTTACCTTTCTATCGACGGCGGCCCTCGCTGAACCTCTGCGTGTCGTCACCGACATTCCGCCGGTTTACTCATTGGTAACGCAGGTTATGGGCGAGCGGGGCACGGCAACGGTGCTTCTTGGCCCCGATGCCGAGCCGCATCAATTTCAGCTCCGACCGAGCCAGAGCCGAGATATTGCAAGCGCCGATCTGCTGATTTGGATCAGCCCGGACCTGACCCCATGGCTGGCGCGCGCAAAAGAGGGCATTGCGGCAGATGTCCCGAGTTTGGTGCTGTTTACTGGTGAAGATCGTGACGGTGCCCAAACGCTCGATCCGCATATCTGGCTTGATCCTGCGCAGTCGGCGCGCATGATACAGGACATTGCCGAGCGATTAAGCGCCCTCGATCCTGAGGGGCGCGCGATTTATGCCGCGAACGTAGCAGAGGCGCTTTCAGGCCTAATGGACACGCAAACGCGGATCGCTGCTCAGTTGGCTGGCATTGCAGACCAGCCATTTGTTGTTGGCCATGACGGGTATTCCCATTTTGTGACCGCGTTTGGGCTGAATCAAGTCGGCAGCCTGAGCGACTTGAACGACAATCCGGCAAGCGCAAAACAGGTTTCGAACCTTGCCCGATTGGCCGCAGATGGCGGGATCGCTTGTGTATTCGCCGAAGTCGGCGAAAGTGACAAGCTCGCCGCTGTCATCGTCGATCAAGGGGCGGCACTGGGGGCGGCGCTCGATCCGATTGGTGTGACTTTGGAGTTAGGTGTTGATCTGCATGCCAACCTCTTGCGTCAGCTTGCGAACGATTTGGAAACTTGCCTGTCGCCCTAATACACTTTCAGTTTTTTCTTGAAATTGTAGGCGATTGATTTGCCATACTGTCCGGACAACTTTTGGGGCCAGTATGAACAGATATCCACGCAATATGATTGGCTACGGGCCGACACCCCCTGATGCGGCTTGGCCGGGGGGAGCCAAAATCGCTGTTCAGGTGGTTCTGAACTACGAAGAGGGCGGCGAGAATTGCGTGCTACATGGCGATGCAGGGTCCGAGGCGTTCTTGTCTGACATCGCTGGGGCCGCCTCATGGCCCGGGCAGCGTCACTGGAACATGGAATCGATCTACGAATACGGCGCGCGGGCTGGGTTCTGGCGGCTGCATCGCTTGTTCACAGGTATGGGCATTCCGCTGACGATCTACGGTGTAGCAACAGCTTTGGCGCGTTCGCCTGCGCAGGTCGAGGCCATGACCTCAGCCGGTTGGGAGATCGCCAGCCACGGGCTAAAATGGGTCGAGCATAAGGACATGTCGCCCGAAGACGAGCGCGCGGCCATTGCCGAAGCCGTGCGTCTTCATACTGAGGTCGTGGGTGAGCGCCCGAGGGGGTGGTACACGGGGCGGTGTTCAGAAAACACCGTGCGACTGGTCGCCGAAGAAGGTGGCTTTGACTATATCAGCGACACCTATGACGACGACCTGCCCTATTGGCTTGAGGTCGGCGAGCGGGATCAGTTGATTATCCCCTACACCTTGGAAGCCAACGACATGCGTTTCGCAACTTCACCCGGCTACATTGAGGGCGAGCAGTTCTTTCAGTATCTAAAGGACGCTTTTGACGTGCTCTACGCCGAGGGCGAGGCGGGATCGGCAAAAATGCTATCGATCGGATTGCATTGTCGTCTGATCGGGCGTCCGGGCAAAATTGCTGGGCTGAAGCGTTTTCTTGATTACGCGCAAGGGCATAAGGACGTGTGGTTCGCACGCCGTTGTGACATCGCAGATCATTGGGCTGCGACGCATCCGCATTCTCGTAGCCTGCGCCCCAGCATGATGGACTGCGAGACCTTTGTGACCGCGTTTGGCGGGGTTTTTGAGCATTCGCCATGGATCGCGGAACGGGCGTTTGATCTTGAGCTTGGGCCAGCGCATGACAGTGCCGTCGGTGTGCATTCAGCCCTGGCGCGGATGTTCCGGTCGGCGTCGCAGGATGAACGGCTGGGCGTCTTGACGGCCCACCCTGATCTGGCGGGCAAACTGGCAGCGGCCAAGCGCTTGACGGCAGAGAGCACGTCGGAACAAGCGAGTGCGGGCCTCGATGCGTTGACAGATGACGAGCGAGCAAATTTCACGGCGATGAACACCGCCTATGTCGAAAAGCATGGGTTTCCCTTCATCATCGCCGTGCGCGATCACGACAAGGCAAGCATCCTTGCGGCCTTTGAGCGGCGGATCAACAACGCGACCGAGGTCGAGTTTGACGAGGCCTGCCGACAGGTCGAACGGATTGCACGCTTGCGTTTGGAGGCCTTGTTATGACCTACGCGTTCCCCCCCGGCGGGTTGCCCGGACAAGATGTGATGCCAGATGGACGCGCGGTTTTCACCGACGCCTATGCGTTTATTCCCGCGGACACGATGCGCGATATTGTAACGAGCTTTCTGCCAGGCTGGCAGGCAACGCGGGCTTGGATTATCGCGCGACCGCTGACCGGCTTTGCCGAGACCTTTGCGCAATACGCGGTTGAGGTCGACTCGGGCGGAGGCAGCGAGACGCCCGAACCGGACAGCGCGGCCGAGGCTATTCTGTTCGTGGCCGAAGGCAACATGCGGCTGATGATAAACGGCAAGCGCCACGATCTGACCGCTGGCGGATATGCCTATATCCCGGCAGGAACGGATTGGTCGGTCGTGAACCTTGGCAGTGGATTGCTAAAGTTTCATTGGGTCCGCAAGCGTTATGAGGCCGTCGCTGGCATTGCCGCGCCCGAGGCTTTTGTGACCTCGGATTTGGACGTTGCGCCAACTGAAATGCCCGATTGCGACGGTGTTTGGGCCACGACGCGCTTTGTTGAGCCGACGGATTTGCGGCACGATTGCCATGTGAATATCGTCACATTTCAACCCGGCGGTCTGATCCCGTTTGCGGAAACCCATGTGATGGAACACGGGCTTTACGTTCTTCAAGGCACGGCGCGGTATCTGCTCAATCAGGATTGGGTGGACGTTGGCCCCGGGGATTTCATGTGGCTGCGGGCCTTTTGTCCGCAAGCCTGTGTCGCGACAGGGAACGAGCCGTTTCGCTATCTGCTTTACAAGGATGTGAACCGACACCCGAAACTTACGCCTGGTGGCCTTTGACGGGCGCGATCGACATATACACCAAACCGCTGACGCCTGCGGGATTTGCGCCGTTTGGCGATGTTCTCGACGTTGCTGGCGAGGCTGACAAGATTATCAATCAGGGGAAGTGTGGCCGCTATCATGATCGTGCCCAATTGGATTTTGGCCCTGACGGGCAGGCGGGCATTAGCCTGTTCAAGTCCGAGGTCCGCACCCTGCCCTACGAAATCGAGATGATGGAACGCCACCCAGACGGGACGCAGGCGTTTCTTCCGATGTCCATGACCGCGTTTCTGATCGTCGTTGCAAGCGACCAAAACGGCCGCCCCGGAGTGCCCGAGGCGTTCATTTCGGCCCCCGGTCAAGGCATCAATTTTCACCGAAATGTGTGGCACGGGGTTTTGACCCCTCTGCATGACCCCGGCCTGTTCGCCGTTGTGGACAGGATCGGAAACACACCAAACCTCGAAGAGTTTTGGTTTGAACCACAATATGTGGTAAAAAATAGATAGCCCGCGCCAAGACGGGCAACCAACTGACAAAAGGGAAGGGAAACACCATGTCAGACGCAACCGCTAATTATAGCGATCCTAATGTGACGCCCCCAATGGGCGAAGCAGTTCCGCTGGGTATCCAGCACGTTTTGGCGATGTTCGCCTCAAACGTCACGCCTTCGATTATTGTCGCTGGCGCGGCAGGTTTGGCGTTCGGAGGGGCCGAGCAAGTCTACCTCATCCAAATGGCGATGCTGTTCGCAGGCATTGCAACCCTGTTCCAAACCATCGGTTTCGGTCCGGTAGGCTCGCGCCTTCCGATCATGCAGGGCACGAGTTTCGCCTTCGTTGGTGTTCTGGCTGGGATTGCGGCAACGCAAGGACTGGGCGTCGCGCTGACATCCTGTCTTATCGGCGGAACGATCCACTTCCTTTTGGGGGCTGTGATTAAGAACCTGCGCAGCTATTTTCCGCCACTGGTGACCGGTTTGGTCATTCTGGCCATTGGTCTCTACCTGATCCCCGTTGCGATTAAATACGCCGCTGGTGGTGCGGCGGATTTCCAAATGGCGGCAGAGAGCTTTGGTTCATTGAAGCATTGGACCGTGGCCGGAAGCGTGGTCGTTGTGGCGCTTGCGTGTAAATTTTTCACCAAGGGTCTGATCTCAAACGCTGGTATTTTGATCGGCATGATCGTGGCCTACATCCTTGCCTACTTCATGGGTATGGTCAGCTTTGGCGCTGTAACCAAAGCAAGCTGGATCACGGGTCTTCAGGTGATGCCATACGGTTTTGAATTCAACCTGGGCGCCGTCATCGGTGTGACCATTGTTTCAATCGTGTCGGCCATCGAAACTGTCGGCGACGCATCGGCAACCGCAAAAGCGGGCGCTGGACGTGACGCAACGGATGAGGAGATTGCTGGTGCCACCTACGCGGACGGTCTTGGCACCGCGGTCGCTGCGGTCTTTGGCGGATTGCCAAACACGTCGTTCAGCCAAAACGTTGGCATCGTCGGTATGACAGGGATCATGAGCCGTCATGTCGTGACCATTGGCGGTATCATTCTGATCCTTAGTGGTCTTGTTCCAAAAATCGGTGCCGTCATTGCTTCGATGCCACTGCCAGTTCTGGGCGGTGGTGTGATTGTGATGTTTGGTATGGTTGCTTCGGCTGGTCTGAACATGCTGAGTGAGGTCAACATGAACCGCCGCAACATGGTTATCATCGCGATCTCATTGGCGGTTGGTCTTGGCTTTAACCTGGTGCCAAGTGCGGTTCAGTATCTGCCAAACATCTGGAAAACGCTGGCCACATCAGCCGTTGCACCGACTGCGGTTTGTGCGATCCTGTTGAACCAGATTTTGCCCGACGAAGACTAAATCAGTCTCTTGAAACGAGAAGGCCCCGCGAAGTGCGGGGCCTTTTTTATTTGCGCCTAAATGTGCGTTTGAACCAGCCTTCGGTTTCGTCCCAGGTTTCTTCGGCCTCATCAATCAGCGGATCGATGCGGCCCCTGCGAAAGCGCAGCCAGCGGACGCGGACCGCCCAGAACGCTGCAAACGCGACGATCAAGATGATAATATTGCGCCACGGAATGATCTGCACATCAGGGCTGTCCACCGCCCAGATTTTCACCGCGTTGGGGTAGATCGACAGCGCTTCAAAACGCCATCCATAGTGTCGAACAACGGCCCATTGCGTTTCATCGGACTTTTTCGAGATCAGATCCGAGGCCTCGGCTTGCAGGTTTGATGTGTCGAACTTGAAATACGGCGGCCAGCCCCAACCGGTATCCTCGTTACGATAGATCATCGGTTTGTCGTTTTCGCGGAAGGTCTGGATAAAGAACACATCCCGGTTTTCAACACCCGCCGCTTCGCCGGTGTAGCCTTCGGCCCAGAAAAGTGAGTTCACTCCGTAATCGACACGTTTTTCATAGGTGTCGGTGATGCGCACAACATCATGTTGCGGCAGGGTGTAGTGAAAGAACCCGAAAACGAGCAGTGCCAGAAGTATTCGGAATGTCCATTTTACGTAAACCATCGGCCCCACCGGAAATTGAGTCTTGTTGTCTATATAAGGGGGGTTTTGCACCCCCCTTAAACCCCCCGCAGGATATTTTTAGCCAAAAGATGAGGATTTTGGGTTGTGAGATGTGGGGTTTGGGGCACAGATTAGCGGAACGGGGGTTTCATGAAATCTGGTAGGCGCAATCTGATAACCGACGTGGCGGGCTTGGTGGTGGGCAACGCGCATGATGAACCTCTGCGAAGTGGGTCGACTGTTTTGACCTCGGACAGGCCGTTTACGGCTGGTGTTCACATTATGGGTGGTGCGCCCGGCACGCGTGAAACCGATCTGCTTGCACCTGACAAGCTGGTTGAGCAGGTGGACGCATTGGTTCTTTCCGGTGGTTCAGCCTTTGGGCTGGATGCGTGCTCGGGCGTGGCGGATGGGCTTAGGGCTGCGGGTCGCGGCTTTGACGTTGGCGGGCAGCGGGTTCCGATTGTTCCGGGAGCGATCCTGTTTGATTTGCTTAACGGAGGGGGTAAGTCATGGGATCGCAATCCATATTATGATTTGGGACAGCGTTCGTTGGGCAATGTTTCAGCTGATTTCGCACTGGGAACCGCCGGAGCCGGTTATGGTGCAACCACGGCTGGCTTGATGGGTGGTCTGGGGTCGGCGTCCTGCGTTTTGGAAACCGGCGAAACCATCGGTGCTTTGGTGGCCGTCAACGCGCTCGGATCTGCGACGGTGGGCGATAGCGGGCATTTTTGGGCGGCGCCCTTTGAGATCGGTGACGAGTTTGGGGAGCGCGGCGTTGCGCGCGTCTATCCACGCGACATTCGCACCAAGACGGCGCTATCGCGTGAGGCCACGACCATCGCCATCGTCGCGACCGATGCTGGGTTAAGCCAAGCGCAGTGCGCGCGGATGGCCACGGCAGCGCATGATGGCATGGCCCGGGCTTTGGTGCCATCGCATACGCCGATGGACGGGGATTTGGTGTTTGGGGTCTCATCAGGGGACGCATCGAGGCTGGACGATCCCACGCGTTTGCTACAAATCGGCCATGCTGCCGCCACCTGTCTGGCCCGCGCCATTGCACGGGGCGTATATGAAGCGACTGGATATGAAAACGCGCCGTTTCCGGTTTGGCGGGATAAGTTCACGGACGCGAGCTAAGTCCAGCGATGCTGAATATATGTCCAGAATTGGATTGTGTTTAACATGGTCAATAGATCCACGTATGAGGCTGGACAATGACACCAAGACATGCAGTCTACATTTGATCAAATTCTAGGAGACCCCCATGGGTGATACACGCACAGACCTTTTGGCAATGATGAAAGACCCAAGCCTATTGGTGGACCGCGCCTATTTGGCCGGAGAATGGGTTGATGGCACTGGCGACTTTGACGTCGAAAACCCAGCGCGGGGTGATGTGATTGCGCAGGTTGCGGATTGTTCGCGCGCGCAGGTCGCCGAGGCGATTGCCGCCGCTGAGGCCTCGCAGAAGGAATGGGCCAAGCTAACGGGCAAAGAGCGGTCGGTGATCCTGCGGCGGTGGTTCGATTTGATGATGGAGAACCAGGACGATCTCGGAGCGATCCTGACAGCCGAGCAAGGCAAACCCCTGGCCGAAGCCAAAGGAGAGATCGCCTATGGGGCTTCGTTCATCGAGTTTTTTGCCGAGGAAGCCAAGCGCGTCTATGGCGAGACGATTCCGGGTCACCAGCGCGACAAACGGATCATGGTGATGAAGCAACCTATTGGCGTTGTCGGGTCAATCACACCGTGGAATTTCCCTAACGCGATGATTACCCGAAAGGCGGCACCGGCCCTAGCGGCGGGATGCAGCTTTTTGGCGCGTCCTGCGTCCGAAACGCCTTTGTCGGCGTTGGTCATGGGCGTTCTGGCAGAACGGGCGGGGATCCCGAAGGGCGTGTTCTCGGTCGTGCCGTCGACGCATTCATCTGCGGTCGGGAAAGAATTCTGCGAGAACCCTGCCGTGCGGAAAATTACCTTTACAGGGTCAACCGAGGTTGGTCGGATATTGCTGCGACAGGCGGCGGATCAGGTGATGAAATGCTCGATGGAGCTGGGAGGCAATGCGCCCTTCATCGTCTTTGACGACGCCGATCTGGATGCGGCCGTGGAAGGCGCCATCATGTGCAAGTTCCGCAACAATGGTCAGACCTGTGTCTGTGCCAACCGGATTTATGTGCAGGACGCAGTTTATGACGCCTTTGCCGAGAAACTGACGGCGGCGGTCGGCAAGATGAAGGTCGGCGATGGGTTTGAAGAGGGTACGGCGCTTGGGCCGCTTATCAACGACGAGGCCATCGCAAAGGTGCAGGAGCATATCGCCGATGCAACCGCCAAAGGGGCGACGGTTGTCCTTGGGGGCGGTGAGGCTGTGCAGGGCCCCGGGCACTTTATCCCTCCCACCATACTAACAGGCGCGACGCGGGATATGGCCGTATCGACCGAAGAGACCTTTGGCCCGATGGCGCCTTTGTTCCGTTTTAGCGATGTGGATGATGTGATTGACATGGCCAATGACACGATCTTTGGCCTCGCGTCCTATTTCTACGCCAAGGATCTGAGCCGCGTTTACAAGGTGGCCGAGGCGCTGGAATACGGGATCGTTGGGGTCAACACCGGTATCATTTCAACCGAGGTCGCGCCGTTTGGGGGTGTCAAGCAATCTGGACTTGGTCGCGAGGGCAGCCATCACGGGTTGGATGAGTTCCTCGAGATGAAATACGTTTGCTTGTCGGTTTAAGGGATCGGACCTGACGGTCCGACCGCGGCGAGGGGGCTGTCTGCCCCCTCACACTCCCCCGAGGATATTTTTGGACAAAAGAAGTAGGGGCGAATCTCGTCCCCTATTCGTTTGGCCTTTAAGCCTGCAGTGATCTTCGTTATGAGGCCTCTCGAAATTCACGAGGATAGCAACATGGCAATCAAGAAGGTCGGTTTCGTCGGATGGCGGGGCATGGTGGGTACGGTTCTTATGGAACGTATGCGCGAGGAAAATGATTTTGCGGACATCGCAGAGGCGCATTTCTTCACCACCTCGCAGACCGGTCAGGCTGGTCCTGACGTGGGTCAGGGGGCGACCACTCTCAAAGACGCGCGGGATCTTGATGCGCTTAAGGCCATGGATGCGATTGTGACTTGTCAGGGGGGCGATTACACCAAGGCGGTGTTCGGGCCACTGCGGGCCTCGGGTTGGGACGGGTATTGGATTGATGCCGCGTCGGCGTTGCGTATGGCGGATCATGCGGTGATCGTCCTCGACCCTGTGAACCGCCATGTCATCGATCAGGCGCTGGTGGACGGCAAGAAGGATTTCATCGGCGGCAATTGCACGGTCAGCCTAATGATGATGGGCCTCGGCGGGTTGTTCCAACACGATCTGATCGAGTGGATGACCTCGATGACCTATCAGGCGGCCTCTGGCGGAGGCGCACGACATATGCGCGAGTTGCTGAACCAGATGGGGCAACTGCGTGGGTCAGCAGCGGATCTGCTTGATGATCCGCATTCGGCGATTTTAGACATTGACCGTCATGTGACCGCGGAACTGCGGTCTGACGCCTTGCCGGTTGAGAATTTCGGCGTGCCGCTGGCTGGCAGCCTGATCCCTTGGATCGACGTGGGCCTTGAGAACGGCCAGTCGAAAGAGGAATGGAAGGCCGTGTCCGAGACCAACAAGATTTTGGGCCGCTCGGATAACCCCATCATGATCGACGGAACCTGTGTGCGGATCGGCGCGATGCGCAGCCACTCTCAAGCGCTGACCATCAAGCTGAAACGCGACGTGCCGATGGATGAGATCGAGGCGATGCTGGACGAGGCGAACGCCTGGTCCAAGGTCGTGCCGAACGAACGCGAGGTCACGGCGCGAGAGCTGTCCCCTGCGGCGATCACCGGCACGCTGACCGTGCCCGTCGGGCGGTTGCGCAAGATGAACATCGGGCCGGAGTATCTGAACGCCTTTACGGTTGGGGATCAGTTGTTGTGGGGGGCGGCAGAGCCCTTGCGGCGGATGCTGCGGATTTTGCTTGAGGATTGAGGAAGGGGAGCCCGCCGGTCGGCGGGCTTTTTTTGGCTTCAGTTTTCTGATGAAGGTGTAGTTATACCGTTCGTTCCCGGTCTTCCATTCAGATACCTGTTTTCCTTGAATTTTCTTGGGTGGTCGGCTGGATGATCATTTGGATGCAATTTCCAAAGCAAATTAGAATCCTCTCCTGCACATTGCAGTAAAAAAACTTCGTGAAAACGGCACCCTTTGTTTTGCAGAGTCCAAATCAAACAATGCAAAATAGATTGAGTGATATAGAATTCCCAACGTGCAACATAGACTAACAGGACCGTATCTTTACATACATCTCCATATCTCTCTTGTTTCTTTTCAATTAGCCGCTTCCATATCCACTTTGAAAAGTCATAAACATTGATCCACTGCCCCTCTAGGGCACTCTTTCCAACATCTTCCGAATAAGGTGCGATTTCTGCCAACTCCAGATACTTGGCCGGAGAACCCGATATGTTGAAGTCTAAATCCGTGGTGTCGTTTTGTCTTGTGATCGTAATAGGATTATCGGGATCGTCCTGATTGAACTGGCAAACAAACCTATCGGCGAAATACTTCTCTAGACCTTCTTTGTCATCAGGCAATTCAATTGAAATGACTTCGGCAATTTGGCCGTCTGGGGTAGCCGAAATCTTAGTTATTCCGATCTCGCCACTTGGCTTTTTCGGCATTTCTCACTCCCCGTAAGGCACCCAGATATTCTTCACCTCGGTCGCGGCCTCCAGAAACGTCTTTGTATCCGCCCAGTCGGTCGTTAAGCCATTGTTCACCCATGTGCGCTTAAGGTTGCCTGCGCTTTCGGTTTCAATGATGGGGGAGATATCGCTGCCAGAAAAACTCCAGACCGCGTCCACATTCAGATGGCTGGACAGGGGCTTGGCCAACTCGGCATGACTGCCTGTCAGGATGTTGACCACGCCGCCCGGCACGTCTGAGGTCTCGAGCACCTGATAGAAATCCGTCGCCGCCAGCGGAAACGGCTCTGACGCCACCAGCACCACACGGTTGCCCATCGCAATCGCGGGGGCCATCGCGCCCACCAGCCCGGCCAGCGGGCTGTCGTCGGGGCAGAACGCGCCGATCACGCCAACTGGTTCGCGCACCGCGACGGCCATGCCGCGCATCGGCACGTTGTGGGCCAGCCCGTCGAACTTGTCGGCCCAGGCGGCGGCGGTGAACAGGGCGTCAACCGCTTGTTCAACCTCGCGCGCGCCGTTGCGCTTGCCGGTCAGGGCGTTGACGCGCGTGGCAAACTCTGACCCTCGGGACTGCAAGTTTTCGGCAATGTAATAGAGGATCTGCGCCCGCAGATGGCCGGTGCTCTTTGACCAAGATGATGCTCCGGCGGCGGCCTCAACCGCGTTGCGGATGTCTTTGCGATTGGCGATCGGGGCGAGGCCAATGGACTTGCCGGATTTGTCGAAAATCTCTTTAGAATAACCTCCGTCTGGGCGGGTCTGCTTGCCGCCAATATAGAGTTTCGCCGTGCGGTCCAGCGGATCTACTGGGCCGGAAGAGCCTTTGAACGGCCCCACGGGCGTCAGCTTTTTGGCCGGTTTCACGGGTTTGGTATAGGCCTGTAGCCCCTCCCACCCGCCTTCGCGGCCAAAGCCGCTTTCGCGCAGGCCGCCGAACCCTGCCGCGGCGTCAAACATGTTGGTGCCATTCACCCAGACCACGCCAGCCACCAGCTTGGGCGCGATGTCGAGCGCCAGGTTGACGTTTTCGGACCAGACACTTGCTGCCAGCCCATAGCGGGTGTTGTTGGCCATCGCCACGGCCTCGGCCGGGGTGCGGAAGGTGCTGCCGACCAGAACGGGGCCAAAAATCTCTTCCTGCATCAAGGGGTTAGCGGGGGACAAGCCAGTAATCAGCGTTGGCAGGTAATAGCAGCCTTTGGAAGGCAAGGGCGTGGAAGGTTGAAACGTCTCACCCTCGTCGCAGGCATCGACCAAGGCTGAGATGCGTTGATGTTGCACAGGGTCCACAACCGCGCCGATATCGATGCTTTTATCGAGCGGATTGCCAATTCGCAGCTTCTCCATCCGTGCTTTGAGCTTGACGTAAAACCGGTCAGCAATGCCTTCCTGCACCAAAAGCCGAGAACCCGCGCAGCACACTTGCCCTTGGTTGAACCAAATCGCGTCCACAAGGCCTTCGATCGCGCTATCGATGTCAGCATCAGCGAACACAATGTACGGAGACTTCCCGCCGAGTTCGAGCGTCAGCGCTTTGCCGCGACCAGCCGTTGCGCGTCGGATACGTCGTCCAACGCCGGTAGAGCCGGTAAAGGCGATCTTGTCGATGTCGGTGTGGTTGACGATCATCTCTCCCACGGCTCCGTCTCCGGTGACGATATTTACCACGCCTTTTGGTACGCCAGCCTGTCGACAAATGTCGGCGAACAACAAAGCAGTTAGCGAGGTATATTCCGCCGGTTTCAACACCACCGTATTGCCCATCGCCAAGGCGGGCGCGACCTTCCACGCCAACATCAGCAAGGGGAAGTTCCACGGAATAATCTGCCCACAGACCCCCAGCGCTTTGCGGCCAGGCAGTTCAGACGTCATCAACTGCGCCATGCCCGCGTGGTAATAAAAATGCCGATGCACCAGAGGGATATCAATGTCGCGGCTTTCGCGGATCGGCTTGCCGTTATCAAGCGTCTCTAACACCGCAAAAAGACGCAAATGTTTCTGTACCAAGCGGGCAATCGCATAAAGCACCCGCGCCCGCCCGTGCCCGCCCAATTTTTCCCATTTCGGTTGGGCCAGACGTGCGGCTTTCACTGCTGCGTCAACCTCATCGGTGGTCGCCTGCGACAGGTCTGCCAAGATCTCGCCCGTGGCCGGATTGCGTGAGGTGAAATCCTTGCGCGGAGGCGTAAACTCACCACCAATATACTGTCCGAACTGGGCGCCCTGATCGACGATCCATGCCAATGCATCCCCGGATGCCTCAGGGGCCACACCATAGTCCATCGACTCAAATATCTCTTTCACGCTCATGATTTTTTCTTTGTCCAAATACTCAAATGTCCCACCTCACCCCATTGCGTGCCGGTATCCGGCCGAATAGGAACCGGTGACATGATGCTCTAACTGCCGCTCGATGTCGTTCAACAGCGAGGACGCGCCGAACCGGAAAAGATCAGGCTGCAACCATCGATCGCCGAGTTCTTCCTTCATCAGTGCTAAATAGACCAGCGAGTCTTTCGCCTTGGAAATGCCGCCCGCGGGCTTGTATCCAACGCGGAATCCGGTTCGATCAAAGTAATCCCGAATAGCTCGGATCATGACCAAACTGACGGGAAGTGTCGCGTTGACGCTTTCCTTGCCGGTCGACGTTTTGATGAAATCGGCCCCCGCCATCATGCACACAAGCGACGCGCGGGCGACGTTGCGTAGGCTGCCCAACTCTCCGGTGGCAAGGATGGTTTTGATGTGGGCGTCGCCGCAGGCCTCGCGATAGGCTTTCACCTCATCATAGAGGGCTTGCCAATCGCCGGTCAGGACCTGTCGGCGGGATATGACGATGTCGATTTCCTCGGCACCCGCAGCGACGCTTTCGCGGATTTCCTGCACGCGCAACTCAAATGGCGTCAGCCCCGCGGGAAATCCGGTTGAGACGACTGCAATCGGGATGCCGCTTCCGGCGAGTGACTTTTTGGCCGGGGCAATCATTTCGTGATAAACACAGACCGCGCCGACGGTCAGATCCCCCGCCCCAAGGGCCGAGGCGATGTCATTCCGGATCGGTCGTTTCGCCTTGGCGCACAGCCGCGCCACCCGCCCCGGAGTATCGTCCCCGGACAGTGTCGTCAGGTCGATACAGGTCAGCGCCTTTAGCAACCATGCCGCCTGGTGATCCTTTTTGACCGAGCGTCGTCCTGGCAGCGACTTACAGCGCCGCTCAATCGCCGAGGTGTTGGCCTGCACCGACATCACCCAATCGAGATCTAGTGGTGTGCCGGGGTTGCGGGCCTCCAAGCTCAGCGGAAGCGTATTTAGTGTCGTGGTGGTCGCAAGAGTCATTCGTGAACCCGTTGAAGTATAGATCGTCAACGGTGGCACGGGACGTCCCACTTGGCAAGCGATCCTGACGCGAAACTAGGCGCCTCTACGCGGGGTCAATTGCTGCATGGCTTCATATTGCGACAGAAACACACGTCCCGTTTGATGCGCGAAAAAGTCGCTTTTTTGAAGACCATCCATGACCGGTCCTTTGATCTCGGACAGATGCAGTTTGATCTCCATGCCAATCAAGCGCTCATTCAACTCCTCCAAAGACTCGAGCGCGGAGAGGTCGATTTCATTCACTGCCGAACACATCAGAACGACGTTTTTGATCTCGTTGTCTCCTACCACACGGTCATAGACATAGTCTTGCAGAAAGCTGGCGTTGGCAAAGTAGAGGCTTTGATCGATGCGCAGGGTCAGTAGGCTTGGATCAGTCTGAACCTCGTGCCGCAGAACGTTTCGAAAGTGTTGCGTTCCGGGCACCAGACCAACTTCGGCGACATGGGGGCGCGCGGTTTTGTAGAGATGCAGCCCAATCGACAGTATCACGCCTGACGACACGCCGATCTCGACACCAAAGATGAGCGTGAGCAAAATAGTGGTGCTGACGGCGGCGAAGTCCACCTTTGAGTAGCCCCAACTTGACCGCAGGATCGAAAAATCGACGAGGCTCAGGACGGCGACAATAATTGTGGCCGCGAGCGTGGCTTTGGGTAAGAAAAACAGCAATGGCGTAAGAAACAACGCCGCTAAAAGGATGCCGATTGCGGTGTATGCACCTGCCGCCGGCGTCTCGGCACCTGCGTCGAAATTCACAACCGAACGGGCAAATCCACCGGTCACCGGATAGCCCCCCGAAACGGCGGCGGCGACGTTTGAGGCCCCCAGACCGATCAATTCCTGGTTCGGCACAATCCGCTGGCGCTTTTTTGCAGCCAGCGTTTGCGCGACCGACACAGATTCAACAAACCCAATGATCGAGATCAGAACAGCCGAGGTCATCAACTGGCCCCAGATTTCAGCGTCAAAGCTGGGCGCAGTCAGGGGTGGGATGCCGGTCGGCACATCTCCGACGATCTGAACGCCTTTTTCCCCGAGGTTGAGGGCAAAACTTGCTACCGTCGTCGCCGCCACTGCGGCCACCGGCCCAGCCTTGGCCAGAATATCCGCCACGCGGGGCTTAAGGCCCAAGCCCAGCAACGCCGATTTCAATCCTTTGCGAACCCAGAACAGAAACGCCGTGGACGTGACGCCAATGGCAAGCGTGTACAGATTTGTCTCTGACAGATTGGCAAACAGGCTTGACCCGAGTTGGATCAAGTTGTGTCCGTAGGCGTCCACACCGAGAATGTGCTTGAGCTGGCTTGTGGCGATCAATAAGCCCGAGGCTGTGATAAAACCGGCGATCACGGGATGGCTAAGGAAGTTCGCCAGAAACCCGAGCCGTAGCACCCCCATCGCCAGCAGGATCACGCCGGACATGAACGCAAGTGTCACCGCAGCGAGCGCGTATTCGCTGGGAGTCAAAACCCCGAGGTTCCCGATCGCGGCAGCCGTCATCAAGGAAACAACGGCGACGGGTCCAATGGCAAGCGCCTTTGATGTACCAAAAATCGCATAGGCAACCAAGGGCAGGATCGACGCGTAAAGCCCCATTTCGGGTGGCAATCCAGCCAGCAAGGCATAGGCCAGAGATTGCGGGATCAGCATGATCGTCACGATCACAGCCGCGACCAAATCAGACGTCAACGTGTCCTTGTCATAGGATCTTGACCAAGACAGAATCGGGAGCGTGCGCTCAAACCATGAGCGGTGGATTTTGCGAGGCGACATATTCAATTCCAGTGATGTATTCTTGAGGTGCTCATATATTCCAAATCTGGAATAGTTAAAGCCCTGAATTGCTGTCCCTAACAAATAAACCCCAACCAATGGCTGGGGCTTCTCATTTCCTCACATGGATGTGCTTAAGCGCGGGCGCTCAGCCGGTTGACGAGCATCGACATATCGTAGCCGGCCGCGGATGCCATCGACAGAATCTCGGGAATCTCGCGCTTGTCTGCCTGCGAAAGCGACCACAATACCGTGCAGCGCGTTCCGGTGCGGCAATAGGCCAGCACAGGTTTTGGCAGGGCATCGCAGCATTTTTGGAAATCCTCGACGTCATGATCCTGAATGCCCGAGGAGCTTACAGGCTGATAGAGAAACTCAAGACCCGCCGCCTTCGCGGCCTCTTCGACGCCGCTGTAGTCGGGTTGAAGAATGCCTTCCCCATCCGGTCGGTTGCAGAGGATAGAACGGAACCCGGCAGCGGCAACGGCTTTGACATCTGCGGCGTCAATCTGACCAGCGACAGAAATTGTTTCGTCTATTTTCTTGATGTCCATTGCTGTCTTCCTTGCATTTCGGCTGAGTCCGAGAATCAGAATAGCCGTTTTGTGTTGTTTGTCATATTCCATTTAAGGAATGTTAAAGCTGAATTCCAGATGCCATTGACACGGAAATCCTTTTTCATGATGCCAGTGAAAGGTCAATCAAACCGGCACTGGGACGAGTAGAGGCAAACATGAGCGGACAATGGGAATTCTGGATCGACCGGGGCGGCACATTCACTGACGTTGTGGCCCGAAATCCCGAGGGCAAGGTACTGACGCACAAGTTGCTGTCTGAAAACCCCGAGCGTTACAAGGACGCGGCAGTTCAAGGCATTCGTGAGTTGATCGGGACAAAGGGAGCCCTGCCCGACAGCGCAATTCGGGCGGTCAAGATGGGGACAACCGTCGC
>JBELFK010000009.1:40008-42143 GCA_042092935.1 Paracoccaceae bacterium
AAGGCATTAAGGCCGTCGCCGTCGCCGGACTCCATGCCTATCTCAACCCCGTGCATGAGCTTCGCGTGGCTCAGATCGCGCGCGAGGTTGGCTTTACGCAGATTTCCACCAGCCACGAAGTCTCTCGCTTGGCGAAATTGGTGGGACGTGGCGACACAACTGTTGTGGATGCCTATCTCTCGCCCATCCTGCGCCGTTATGTTGAACAAGTCTCTGAAGCGCTGGACTTGGGGCGCGCCTGCGAGCGGCTTTTGTTTATGCAATCCAACGGTGGATTGACCGATGCGGGCTTGTTTCAGGGCAAAGACGCGATCCTTTCAGGACCAGCGGGCGGGATTGTCGGCATGGTCAAGACGGGTGAACTGGCTGGTTTTGACCGCCTCATCGGCTTTGACATGGGGGGCACGTCGACCGATGTCAGTCACTATGCGGGTGAATACGAGCGCTCGTTTGAAACCGAGGTTGCGGGTGTGCGGATGCGTGCACCGATGATGGATATTCACACGGTGGCCGCCGGAGGCGGAAGCATTTGCAGTTTCCGCGATGGTCGTTTTCAGGTTGGCCCGGAAAGCGCAGGGGCGGACCCCGGCCCGGCCTGTTATCGCCGAGGGGGGCCGCTTACCGTCACCGATTGCAATGTGATGCTTGGCAAACTGAACCCCGACCATTTTCCGCGCGTTTTTGGACCAGAAGGCAATCTTCCGCTCGATCTTGAAACGGTGCGGACCAAGTTTTCGGAACTCGGGCGCGAGATTGCAGATGCTACGGGCGAACCACTGCGATCAAACGAGGATATTGCCAACGGCTTCCTGCAAATTGCGGTCGACAACATGGCGAATGCGATCAAGAAGATCAGTGTCCAGCGCGGACATGATGTAACGCAATACACCCTGCAATGCTTTGGCGGCGCGGGCGGGCAGCACGCGTGTCTGGTCGCAGATGCGCTAGGTATGACGAAGGTGCTGGTCCATCCTTATGCGGGCGTTTTGTCGGCCTACGGCATGGGGTTGGCGGAAATCAGGGCACTGCGCGAGATACAGTTTGACGCTCCGCTTCAAGACACCGACAAGGCGCAGGCTGCGTTGGGTAATCTTGCCAAAGAAGCCGAAAAAGAAGTCTCTAACCAAGGGGTTTCGGACATTCGAACTGAGCTTCGGGCGCATCTTCGCTACGACGGATCACATCAAGCGTTAGAGGTGGTTTTTGGCGACGCCACAGCGATGCACAAAGCGTTTGAACTCGCACATGCGGCGCGGTTCGGTTTTGCCTCGCCCGAGCGGGCCGTCCTGTTTGAAATGCTTTCGGCCGAGGCCATTGGCACAACCGATGCGGCGCCTGACATGGCGGCGACCTCTGGCGATGGAGCGCCTATTTCGCGCATCCCTACATGGCAGAATGGCGAATATCTGGACATCCCCCTGTTTGATCGCGCGCAATTGACGCCGGCTAGCGCGGTCAAAGGGCCCGCGATCATCACCGAGCCAACCGGCACGAACGTCATCGAGGCAGGTTGGAGCGCCACGCTGGATGGTTTGGGAAACCTGATCCTGGAACGCGTCGAAAAAATCGCCCGAGAGCATGCTGCCGGAACCAAAGCCGATCCCGTGCTTCTCGAGGTTTTCAACAACCTCTTTATGTCAGTTGCCGACCAGATGGGCGCGACGCTGGCCAACACGTCTTGGTCGGTGAACATCAAAGAGCGGCTTGATTTTTCCTGCGCAATCTTTGACCGAAACGGCGATTTGGTCGCCAATGCGCCGCATGTGCCGGTGCATTTGGGCTCAATGGCAGAGTCGATCAAGACCGTGATGGACCAAAATCCTGACGTGCAAGATGGCGATGCGTTTATGCTCAATTCGCCTTACAACGGAGGCACGCATTTGCCTGACGTCACGGTCGTGACGCCGGTTTTTGTGGATGGTGCGGCGGCGTTCTGGATGGGATCGCGCGGGCACCATGCCGATATTGGCGGCAGAACACCCGGCAGCGCTCCGCCGGACAGCACGCATATCGACGAAGAAGGCGTGCTGATCGACAACCTGCGCTTGGTGCATGGCGGTCAGTTTCTTGAGGACGTGGCCCAAAGCACGCTGCAATCGGCCAAATATCCGGCGCGCAATGTGGTCCAGAACATC
>JBELFK010000010.1:0-16885 GCA_042092935.1 Paracoccaceae bacterium
CCATTTGCATTTTCGGATAGTATTTACCGCCTGCACGCTCATAGGCGTGGGCCCAACTGTGGTCAAAAATGTATTCACCCTGGCTGTGGCCCTTCGCATATAGCGGTGACGCGCCGATCATTTGGTCGCCGAGATGCGCCGTCAAATATTTGGGTTGCCAGCCGGTGCCAGCACCGACCGAGCCGCTGTCTTCGAGGGCCTTGAGGAACCTGTAGGTGGTAAACGGGTCATCTGGTCTGCCCGAGGCATCCTCGGGGCAGGCACAAGAATCCCAAGCGGACGGGTCGATAGTGGCGAAACTGTCGTGAACCTGAATTTCTACGCTGTCGGCCAAAAACCAAACCCTTCTTTTGCATCAACACTTTAGCAGAGACGCAAAGCGGTCAAGTCGGCAGGTAGCCTTCAAAGGTCACATTGTCGGCAATTTGTCGGGCTGTGGCTTCTTGTGCTGCGCTGCGGATGGTCCAACAGAAAACCGCCGCCCCATTGGCCTTGAGCTCAAGAACGCGCGGGCTGTCCAATTGATCCTGTTGATGGCTGATAAAGCAAGAGCCGGTTCGGCCATAATCGGGGATCGTGGCCAATTCGCGTCGGCGTTCGTCCGGTACAAGCAGCCAGTCTTCTTTATCGAAATTGCACGTCGTCAACCCACGCGGGATGTTGGGACAAAGGTCGGCCATGGCCATCACCGAATGCGGGTTGAACGACATCAGACCCAAGGGGCCTCGGTAGCGCTGCACGTCGCCTGATGTCGCAGCCTCAAGCGCGCCGATAGTGTCACCGAGACGCAGATCCTGATCCTTAATTTCGATCAACAGAGGCACTTGCCCGTCCACCAAGTCAAGCACGTCAGCCAGGGTCGGAATGCCTTCGGTCCCGCCGATCAAGGGCAGGTTTCCAAGCTCATTTGCTGTTCGTTGACGGACCGCGCCGTTGACGCCAGCCAGTCGTTGCAGGTCATAATCATGAAACACCATGGCCCGCCCGTCTTTGGAGATTTGAAGATCAAGCTCAATCCCAAAGCCACCCTTGATCGCCGCCCGAAATGCAGCCATCGAGTTTTCAGGTCGCCCGTCCTTGACGTCATGCAATCCGCGATGGGCGAACGGGCGATCAAAAAAGGTCTTGGGTAGCATTAATTGATCTCAAACATACCTTCGATTTCGACGGCGACCCCAAGAGGCAACGACGCCGCAGAGACAGCCGAGCGCGCATGACGACCTGCGTCGCCCAAAGCCTCAACCAGAAAATCGGACGCGCCGTTCACGACTTGCGGCTGTTCGGTGAAATCGGCGGTCGAATTGACAAAAGCGGTCAGTTTCAAGACGCGTACAAGACGATCCAAATCGCCCCCGCAGGCGGCTTTGACCTGGGCCAGCAGGCTAATCGCACAACTGCGTGCGGCTGCGGCACCTTCGGCGGTTTGCATGTCCAAGCCGAGTTTGCCTTTAATCAACCCGTCTGGTCCGTTCGAGATTTGACCCGACACAATGACGGTGTTGCCCTGAACCACAAAGGGCACGTAATTGGCGGCAGGCGCTGGGGCGTTGGGTAGCGTAACGCCCAGCGCGGCAAGGCGGGTTTCGAAAGTGCTCATGGGTGATCTCCTCGTTTCGTGGCGACGCTACCCAAACGCGTCGCCACGTAAAAGGAAAATCAACTCTCGCGCAGGGCTTTCGCGAAATAGTCGGCCAGTGGTTTTATCAGATAATCCAGAGGCGAGCGGTCGTTGGTGCGCATGTAGGCCTCGACCGGCATGCCGGGGATCAGGATCGTGCCTTCAGGCAGGCGGTCGGTTTCGCCCTCGTTTAACTCGATCTCGGCTCTGTAGTAACTGAAGGCGGTGTTTTCGTCCTGGAACGCATCCGCCGATACTTGCGTAACCTTGCCAAACAGCTCGGGCGTGGTGCGGGAATCGAGCGCTGAGAACCTGACCGAGACCTCTTGGTTTACAAACAACTGATCGATGTGGATCGGTTCGACCTGTGCCATGATAACAAGCGGTTTGTCCTGTGGGACAAGATAGAGAACCGGATCCGCGGGTCGAATGACCGAACGTTTGGCAAAGACCTGCATGCCATAAACAATGCCCGAGACCGGCGCGCGTATATCAAGGCGGGACAGGCGTTCGCGCAGGCTTCTGCGCTGTTCGGCCAACTCAAGCTCTTGAAATTGCAGATCGCGCAAGCGCGTGATCGCTTCTTCGCGACGCTGGGATTCCAGCTTCAGGGCTTCGATCTCAAGCTCGGTTCTGCGTCCCTCGGCCTGTGCGCGCTGAGCTGTCAATTCCCCGACCGTGCCGCTGAGGCGTGCTTGCTCGCGTTGGAGGGTCAGAACACGTGTCACTTGTGCCAGCCCTTTATCCAGCAAGGTTTGCTGGTTTGAAAGCTCCTGTTCGACCAAGTCGACCTGAATAGACATAGCGTCCATCTGTGCGTCGATGCCGATGATCTGATCGGTAATTTGACTGCGCCGCTTGCCAAGCTGCTCGATCTCTTTTTGAACGCTTTCAGCGCGTGCGAGGAAAAGGCGAACCTGACCGGCCATCTGATCGCGGACATCTTCGTTGTCTTTGGCAAGGGCCATAAGCTCGTCGTCAAACTTAATGCCGGTTGCATTGTCCCGCTCGGCTTCAAGCCGCGCACGACGGGCCATCATTTCGAACAATTGACCTTCGACAATGGTCATTTCCGAGGCCAGAATATTGTCGTCGAGCCGTATCAGAATATCGCCTTCGCTGACCGAGTCGCCTTCTTCGACCAGAATGTCCTCAACGACACCCCCGTCTGGGTGCTGGACGATCTTTCGGTTCTGATCGACTTCGATTTTGCCGGTCGAGATGATCGCGCCCGAGATTTGGGCCTTTACGGCCCATGCACCGAATCCGCCGACCAGAACAAAGAGGGTTAGTATGCCGATGGTCAGGGCCCAACTTGCGGACCATTTTGCCTCGCTCATGATACACCCCCGACGGCAGCTTTTTGGATCGCTTCATGGTTTTTGACCATCTCGCGCAGCACGTCGTCTTTCGGTCCAAACGCCATGGCGGCGCCATTTTCCAGCACAAGCAACGTGTCACATTCTTTGATCGCTGACGGACGGTGGGCCACGATGATAACGGATTTGCCCTCGGATTTCATGGCGCGGATCGCTTGGTTCAGCGCCTCGCCGCCTTCGTTGTCGAGGTTTGAATTCGGCTCGTCCAGAACCAGCAGAACGGGCTCACCGTAAAGCGCCCGCGCCAAGCCGATGCGCTGCAATTGTCCGCCAGACAAAAGACCACCGGTCGCGCTGACGCGGGTGTCGTAGCCATCAGGGAACTTGAGGATCATCTCATGCGCGGCTGCTTTTTGCGCGGCTGCGACGATTTTCTCGGAATCCGGTTCGGGGCTGAGGCGGGCGATGTTCTCGGCGATTGTGCCGTCAAACAGTTGCACGCGTTGCGGAAGGTAGCCGATGTGCATCCCCAAGACATCCGGTTCGTATTGATCCAGCGCGGCCCCGTCCAATCGGATCTTTCCGCCCGCTGGCCGCCAAACGCCTGTAATTGCGCGGGCCAGTGTTGTTTTGCCTGACCCCGAGGGGCCGATCACACCGACGGCCTGACCCGGCTTTACGCCAAACGCCACATTTTTTAGCGTGGCTTGCTGTTGGCCCGGCGGGACAACAGTCAACGCCTGAACGTCCAGCTTGGCTTTTGGTATCGGAAGCTGGGTTCGCGGCGTGGGTTCAGGGACAGACGACAAAAGCTCGACCAAATTGGACCAGCCTTTGGTGCCGCGTTGGACGACGGCCCATTGGCCAATCGCTTGCTCAATCGGGCTGAGCGCACGGCCCATCAGGATGGAGCCTGCGATCATGGCGCCCGGTGTCAGCTCGTTCTGCAAAACGAGATAGGCACCAAGGCCCAGCATTGCAGATTGCAGGAACAGGCGCAGCGTTTTGGTTGTGGTCGAAAAGGTTCCGGCCAGATCGCTTGAGTTGATGGTTTCCTGCAACGCCTCGGCCCGGGCTTTTTGCCAACGATGGAACGCGGCCCCGCGCATGCCAAGGCTTTGAACCATCTCGGATTCCGACCGCAACTGGTCCGAGATCGAATCCGAACGAAAATTGGCGATGTTTGAGCGCATCATGGGACGCTTGGTCAGGATCTGGTTCAGGGCGGTGATGAGGATCAGGATCGTCCCGCCGGACAGCGCGAGGATCCCAAGCCAAGGGTGGAAGATCGCGATGCCCGCCAGAAAAACAGGAGTCCATGGAATGTCGAATATCGACATCAAAGCGGGTGAAATCATCAGGCGCTGCACGCCCTCGAGGTCCCGTTGTGCGGTGGCTGCAACGTCCTGAGGCGATTGCGGCGAAGATTTCTTGAGCGCCGCTTCAAAGACACGACGGTCCAGCCTGTCCTGAAAACGCGCGCCGACGCGGGCCATCACCCGCCCGCGTGTGTAGTCGAGAATGCCCATCGTGCCGTAAAGAAACGCGACCAGGATCGTCAACGCCAGCAGCGTCGCTTCAGAGCGGCTGCCTAAGACGCGGTCATAGACCTGAAGCATGTAGATCGGCCCGGTCAACATCAGCAAGTTGGTGAAAAAACTGAACACCCCAACAAACCAATACAGCGGGCGGCTTTCCTTTCGGGCTGCGATCAGCTCTTCTCGGCCGCGTTCAAGTTGGCTTGGAGTCATTCGAGGCTTTCTTCATTTTGGGTTGTCACCGGCCGACTATGTGGCATGGTTGGCAAAAGTGTGGTGCGTTGTATCTAATTGCGCCATTAGGTGGATAACGATGTGCTCCATTCGCAGCGATTCAAAGATAAAGTTATGAAAATCAGGCAAAAAAATCCATTGGTTGTTTTTCTTATCCGAAATCCGGTTGCATTGGCCAGAAGGTTCGGCGTCATTTTCCTTGGTGCTTTGCTTCTCGCGGGGTGCGCTTCGCCGGACAGTCTTGAGGCGATCAACGACCCTTATGAAACGGTAAATCGCCGCACGCACGCGTTTAACAAAGGGCTGGATAAAGCGCTTTTGCGGCCTGTGTCGGGCGTCTACGCAGAGGTTGTCCCAAGCCCGATTGCGATTGGTGTCTCCAACTTTAGCAAATTTCTCGATCTGCCGGGCGAGGTTGTTAACAACGTGCTTCAGCTAAATCTGGAAGGCGCGGTGACCAACACTGTAAGATTTGCGATCAACGGGACCGTCGGGTTTTTCGGTCTTTACGATGCGGCGTCCGAGGTTGGCGTTTACGCCGACAATGCGGACTTCGGGCAAACGCTTCACAAATGGGGCGTCGGCGAAGGTGCGTACTTGGAACTGCCGGTCATGGGGGCTTCGACTACGCGCGATACGGTCGGTATCGGCGTGGATGCCTTGTTCAACCCCCTGGCCTTTGTATTGCCGGGCGGTTGGAAATTCACAGGAACCGGCGTGAAAACCGCCGCGATGATCGGCGACCGCGCCCGATTTGCGACCACGGTGGATTCTGTTCTATATGAAAGCGCAGACAGCTATTCACAGTCGCGCTTGTTTTATCTGCAAAGCCGTCGCCATGAGCTTGGTATGAGGCTGGAAGACGAAGACTATTTCGATCCCTATGAGGACCTTTATGAGTAAGCCAATATCCCTGCCGCGCCGCGCGATGATTGCCCTGACCATGGGGGCGGGTGCTTCCGCTGCCTTTCCGCTGCCGGCGCTTGCAATCACAAAACGCTCGGCAACCAAACTGGTCGAGCGCGTGGTGGCTGACATCAATCGCATAATTGACTCAGGTTTGAGCGAAGACGCGATGCTGCAAGACTTTGAGCAAGTGTTTGCGGATTATGCGGATGTTGAGACTATCGCGCGCTATGCGCTGGGCGTCGAGGCGCGGTCCGCCTCGGATGCCCAACTCAAGGCCTTTACGGCGGCGTTTCGCAAATACATGTCGACCAAATACGGCAAGCGGTTCCGTGAATTCATCGGCGGTCGCGTCGAGGTTCAGGAAGCCCGCGCGGTGAAGAATTTCTATGAGGTCACGGCGATGGCATATCTTCAGGGCTTGGCACCGTTTGAGGTGACATTTCTTGTGTCTGACCGCTCTGGTGAAGAAAAATTCTTCAACATGTTCATTGAGGGTTTGAATATGCTTCTCAGCGAACGCACCGAGATCGGGGCGATGCTCGATCAGCGGCGCGGTGATCTGGACCTGACCATTCAGGATTTGCAGAACCTTAACTAAAGCGTGCTGCCAAAAGCCTGAATCACGGGTTTGTGGCAGGACGCTTTAATCAGTTCGTCCCGAGGATGTCCCTCAAAATCTGAATGAGGATGGGATCCTGCGATTCGACGGGTTCTTGCGGCGTGGCATCGCCGCCGAATACGCGTGGGATTTCGTCGCCGAACGGGCGTTGCATCGGCAATGGTGTGGCGGGGGTGCCTTCGTGCACGGCGGCCATGGTTTCTCGCCAGATTTGGGCGGGCAATCCGCCGCCTGTTACGCCGGAAAGGGGTGAATTGTTGTCATATCCCATCCAGACACCGGCGACATAATCTGCTGTGAAACCTATGAACCACGCGTCACGGGCGGCCTGCGTCGTTCCGGTTTTGCCGGCGACCTCGCGGTCGGGCAGGCTTGCCCGACGTCCCGAGCCATCGGTGACGACATTGCGCATCATGTAGACCAGTTCTTCGGCAACGGACTGGCGCAGGACCCTTTCGCCGATGCCGCCGCCCTTGCCCATAAGCGGTACGTCATCGCCCGCAAGACGCAGTTCCAACAGGCCGTAAGGCTGCACGGACGAGCCGCCGTTCAAGATGCCCGCATAGGCACTGGTCATCTCGATCAAAGTCGCCTCGGATGCCCCGAGCGCCAAGGCTGGACCTTCGGCAAGTGGGCCACGCAGTCCGAAATCGGTAGCAACCTGCGCGACAAGCTCGCGCCCGATGCCCTCGGAAATCTTGACGGCGGGGATATTCAACGAGCTTTGTAAGGCTTGTGCCAAAGTCACCATGCCGTAGTTTTCGCGGGTGTAGTTCTTTGGCGACCATGGACCCGAGCCGGGAATGTCGATGGTGATCGGTTCGTCCAGAATTTGATCGTAGGATCGATAGCCCATCTCGAGGGCCGCGCCATAGACAAAGGGCTTAAAGGCCGAACCCGTCTGCCGTTTTGCTTGGGTCACGCGGTTGAACGCGCCTGCGACCGTGGTGCGCCGCCCGCCGACCATTGCGCGCACAGCGCCATCCGAGGACATCACGATGATCGCTGCCTGAGCATCGGAGCCTTCGTCCACGCGTTCGTCAAACACGTTTTTCAACGCGTCTTCGGCGGCTTGCTGAATGTCCTGATCCAAGGTGGTGTGGATGATGACATCCTCGGTCGTTTGGCGGGTCAGGAAGTCTGGTCCGTAGCTCATGACCCAATCGGCAAAATAACCACCTGCCTCTGCCTCGGCGGCCTCGGACAATTGCGCGGGAATCTGTTTGGCTATGGCGGCATCCGTTGAGGACAAGTAGCCCTGCGCCTCCATCAGATCAACAATCACACCGGCCCGATTTTGCGAGCGCGTCAAGTTGTTCGTTGGGGCGTAGCGCGATGGGGCGACAAGAAGGCCTGCCAGCATTGCGGCCTCGGCTGGTGACACCTCGGCGGCGGATTTGCCGAAATAGCGCTGGCTTGCCGCTTCGAACCCACGCGAACCGGCCCCGAGGAAAACGCGGTTGAGGTAGATCGTCAAAATCTCGTCTTTTGAGTATTTGATCTCCATCGCCAGTGCATAGGTGGCTTCGGTGATCTTACGCCAAAGGGTGCTTTGGCGACATTCGGCTTCATAGTCGGCTTCGCTTTGGCCAGATTGCGGGTCATAGGGATTGCCCAGACACAGCAGTTTGGCGACCTGCTGCGAGATGGTCGAGCCTCCATGACCCTCAAGCGGACCACGGCCCTCGCTTAGATTGATCCGTACAGCGCTGAAGACACCAATTGGGTCGACACCGGGGTGATAGTAGAAGCGCTTGTCTTCGGTCGCGACAACAGCGTTCTTGAGGTGCGGAGATATAGCATCCGCGGTAATCATCCCGCCGAACTGCTCGCCCCGCCACGCAAAGACCTCGCCGTTTCTGTCGAGCAAGGTCACCGACCCTCGGGCGCGGCCATCCACCAGATCCTCGATCGGAGGCAGTGTGGTCATGTAGTAGCCTACGGCCCCCGCAATGAGCAGTGCGACAACCATGGTCAATCGCCACCCGAGACGCCAGACGACGCGCCAAACAAAACCAAGCGTCGCAAGCAGCAAGCGCACCAATAATGGCCGCCGTTTAACCGGCTTGCGCTTCGCTGCCTTTGCCCTTGGCTGGGGTTTTGGTTTGGGAGTCTTCGCCGGTGCAGGCTTCTTCGCAGACGGTTTCGCGGCGGCGGGCTTTTTGCCCGTCGCATAGCGCTTGTCGGCCACGAGCGGCGGCCGCTTGGGAGGTTTCGAAGTCATTATCGCCTGCTCGGGCTATTATTATGCCGTCCTTATAGTCCGATTCTACGTCGATGTTGAGCCATCTCACAAAATGATGACGTGAATAATCAGCCCATTTTTTAATCATCAACCAAAAATAGCGCAAAAAATATGCAATAATTTGGCATTTTGTCGAATTTTGTCCCCCGTAGCTGTGGTCATGAGCCTAATTTTGCCGACTTTCTGCATGTGCAAACACGCAGCCCCGGCTGCAAACCGAAAGGGAAAAGCGGTGAAGCTCATTATTGCAACAATCAAACCCTTCAAACTTGAAGAGGTCCGCGAGGCACTGACCGAAGTTGGCGTGCGCGGCATGATGGTGACCGAGATTAAGGGCTTTGGCTCTCAGTCGGGTCACACGGAAATTTATCGCGGCGCAGAATACGCCGTGAACTTTGTTCCGAAAATTAAACTGGAAATCGTTGTTCCGGCAGACATGGCCGATCCGGTTGTCGAAACGATCGTGAAAACCGCCCAGACCGGCAAAATCGGCGACGGCAAAATCTTCGTGCTTGATGTCGCGTCGGCCATTCGTGTTCGCACGGGTGAGACCGACACCGAAGCTCTTTGATCGCGCGAAAAGGAAAGAAGACATGAAAAATCTCAAAACACTTCTCCCAGCAGTGGCGCTGACAGCGTTGCCAAGCATGGGACTGGCGCAGGAAGCTGCACCGGGGTTCGATGAAATCGGCCCGTATATCATGACGACCCTGTTGTTCCTTGTGGGCGGGTTCCTTGTGTTCTGGATGGCCGCTGGCTTTGCAATGCTCGAAGCAGGTCTCGTTCGTTCAAAGAACGTGACGATGCAGCTTACCAAGAACGTCGCGCTGTTTTCGCTGGCCGCCGTTATGTATTGGCTGGTCGGTTTCAACTTGATGTATCCCGGCGACTTCAACGGCTATCTGGCGTTTAACTTTGTTCCAACAGTTCTGGAACCCGTCGGTCTGTCCGCCTCGGACGCGGCGCTTGATTATGCGTCGGTCGCATCAGACTTCTTCTTTCAGTTGATGTTTGTCGCCGCGACAGCGTCGATCGTTTCGGGCGCTCTGGCGGAGCGGATCAAACTTTGGCCGTTCCTTGTTTTTGTTATCGTCCTGACTGGCTTCATGTACCCGATCACTGGTTCCTGGCAGTGGGGCGGCGGCTGGTTGTCTGAGCTTGGTTTCTCGGACTTTGCAGGTTCGACTGTTGTGCACTCGGTCGGTGGCTGGGCTGCTTTGGCTGGTGCCATCGTGCTTGGACCGCGTCTGGGCAAATACAAAGACGGTCGTGTGAACCCGATGCCTGGCTCAAACCTTGCGCTGGCGACTTTGGGCACATTCATCCTGTGGCTCGGTTGGTTTGGCTTTAACGGTGGTTCGCAGCTTGCAGCCGGTACGGTTGGAGACATCACTGACGTAGGCCGCATCTTCGCCAACACGAACATGGCGGCCGCATCCGGTGCGCTTGTGGCTTTGGTTCTGACTCAGCTTCTGTACAAGAAGGTCGATCTGACCATGGTTCTCAACGGCGCATTGGCGGGGCTTGTGTCGATCACTGCCGAGCCTTTGGCACCTTCGTTGTTCGGTTCGCTTCTGATTGGCGGCGTCGGTGGATTGCTCGTTGTCTTCGCGGTTCCAATGCTGGACAAGATGAAGATCGATGACGTTGTCGGAGCGATCCCTGTGCACCTTGTTGCAGGCATCTGGGGCACATTGGCCGTCGCCTTTTCGGGCTCTGCCACAATCGGCGCTCAGATCACTGGTATCCTTGCGTATGGCATTTTCACCTTCGTCGTCTCGTACATTGTCTGGTCGGTGCTGAAAGCTGTCATGGGCATTCGGGTGAGCGAAGAAGCTGAAATCCAGGGTCTCGACACCTCGGAGCTTGGGATGGAAGCCTACGACATCGTCAAATAGGTAGAACACCACTAAGAAAACGGAAAAGGCCCCGCGGTTGCGGGGCCTTTGCTTGTTTGGGGATCGGGCTGACGCCCGATGTTTCTTTGAGTATTTTTAGAAAGATGAAGTTATGCGCCGGAGTCGATGATGGCTTGTGCCAGAATCGGAACGGTCGTTTGATTGAGACCTGCGATGTTGATGCGGCTGTCGCCGACCATGTAGATGGCGTGGCTTTTCTTCATGTCCTGAACGATCTCGGGGGCGATCCCGAGGCGTGAGAACATTCCGCGGTGCTGTGCGATAAAGCCGAAACGATCCGAGCCGCTGAGGCGCTGGAGTTCGCCGGCCAATTGCTCGCGCAGGCCGAGCATTGAAATGCGGACCTCTTCCAGTTCGGCTTGCCAATCGGCCCGCAAAGCATCGTCGTTCAGAATTGTGGTCACCAGACGCGCGCCGTGGTCGGGTGGAAACGAGTAGTTCTGTCGGTTCAGGTGAGACAGCGCCCCTTGGGTGATCTTGGTGCCCTGCGCTTGTTCAGAGATCGCCATGAGAAGGCCCGTACGCTCGCGGTAGATGCCGAAGTTTTTCGAGCAGCTTGCCGCGATCAGGGTTTCGGGGACCGATGCGGCGACGAGGCGCACGCCTGCGGCATCTTCTTCCAGACCGTCGCCGAAGCCCTGATAGGCGATGTCGATCATTGGGGTCGCGCCGGTGGCTTGCAGGACGTTCACGACCTCTTGCCATTGGGTCAGATTCAGGTTGGCACCGGTTGGGTTGTGGCAGCACCCATGCAGCAGAACCAGATCGCCTTTCCTTGCGGTTTTGAGGTCTTCGATCATCGCGTCGAAATCAACCGCACATGTGTCTTCGTCAAAGTAGCGATAGGCGACTTTCTCGATGCCGAGGTGCGCGAGAATGGTGATGTGGTTTGGCCACGTTGGGTTCGACACGAAGACGCGACCCTGCGGGTTGGCCATTTGCAGCAGTTCGAAGGCTTGACGCACAGCGCCGGTGCCGCCGGGTGTTGCCACAGCGGCGATCCGGTCGCGGGCGATTGTTGTGCCAAGCACCAGGTTTATCATCGCGTCCGAGAACGCCGGGTCACCGGCAAGGCCAACATAGGATTTTGAAGTCTGCTCCTCCCAGACTTTCATTTCCGCCGCTTTGATCGCGCGCATGATCGGCGTTTTTCCGGTGGCATCTTTGTAAACACCAACGCCAAGGTCGATTTTGGTTTCACGAGCATCGGCGGCGTATTCCTGCATCAGGGCCAGGATTTTGTCGGCGGGAAGCGCTTTTAGATTGGTCAGCATGTCTTTAAGTTTCTCCGGTGGCGACGGGCAGGGTGGGGAAGGCACCCCATTCAGTCCAGGACCCGTCATAGAGCGAATGGTCAGTTTTGCCGAGGCGCTCGAGGCCAAGGCACAGGACCGCGGCGGTGACGCCGGACCCACATGTTGTAATTGCCGGTTTCGACAAATCGACCCCAGCGGTTTCAAAGGCGGACTTGAGCCCGCCAACATCCTTCATGGTTCCGTCCTCATTCAGCAAATTGCTGAAAGGGACGTTCTTTGAGCCCGGAATATGCCCGGCGCGCAAACCTTCGCGCGGTTCTGGGGCGTCTCCTCGAAAGCGGGTCGCGGCGCGGGCGTCGATGATCTCGTGATCTTTGAGCTTTGCGGCAAAGGAAACCTCGGTGACGTCTTTCACCATTTGCGGTTGGCGCTGGACGGTTATGTGGCGGTCACGGATGACGGGGGCGATTGCATCGGTAGGACGTCCCTCGGCCAGCCATTTCTTTAGTCCACCATCCAGAACGGCGATGTCGGTTTTGCCCATCAGGCGGAACAGCCACCAAACGCGGGCGGCGGAAAACAGGCCCATGCCGTCGTAAACAATAACCTGATGGCCGTCGCCAATGCCAATCGCCCGCATGCGCGACATGAATTTTTCCACCGGGGGTGCCATATGCGGCAAATCCGAGCGGAGATCGCTGATTTCGTCGATGTCAAAGAAACGTGCACCGGGGATATGCGCGGCCAGATACTCTTGCTTTGCGTCGCGATTCATCGCCGGAAGATACCAGGACGCATCAAGGATGCGCACATCCGGATCCTTCAGGCGTTTCGCCAGCCAGTCCGTTGATACGAGTGTTTTCGGATCGTCCACAGCCATGGTCATCTCCGTCGTTTAAGCCCCGATTTGCATACGCCTGAGGTGAGACCAGAGCAAGCCCGTTGAACGTCAAATCCGCCTTTACAGAAGGATTTGGCCCAAAGCGCTAGTCCCCGTGCCTTAGAAGGCGCTGTTTCTGGCGGTTCCAGTCGCGTTTAGCCTCGGTCGCACGTTTGTCGACGTTCTTTTTGCCCTTGGCGATACCGATTTTGATCTTCGCAATGCCTTTGTGGTTGAAGTAGAGCACCAAAGGCACGAGGGTCATGCCCTTGCGTTGGGTGTCGGACCACAGGCGGCCAAGTTCTTTCCTGCTGACGAGCAATTTGCGGCGACGGCGTTCTTCGTGTTTGAACATTTTTGCCTGTTCATAGGGCGGGATGTAGCTGTTGACCAACCACAGCTCCCCGTTTTCAACCGCCGCATAGCTTTCTGCGATGTTTGCGCCGCCCAGACGCAGAGATTTGACCTCGGAACCTTCAAGGATGATCCCGCATTCGATGTCATCTTCGATGGCGTAATCATAGCGTGCCCGCCGGTTTTCCGCTGCGATCTTGTAGTTGGGGTCTGATTTTGTCTGGGCCATTTCAGTTCTCGATCAAAACGCCTCGATGCGCATACATTTCCGCGTCCGACGGAGCTTGCCAGATACGGTTCATAAAGTCGAACATGTCGCGCGTGACCTCAAGCGCGAACGTGTCGCCCTTTTCCGCGTTGCGATTTTGGACGCGATCCCAGCGCACGGATTCCGGTACATCAAGAAAATGTAAGGCGGTTGAATGGCCCATAGCATCGGCCCAGTCGTAAAAGAACTGGCGTTCTTCGAGATTGGTGAAGCCGCAGTCAAAAACAACGGGCTTGCCCGTGGCAATGATCTGGTCGGCGGTGTCACGCATCTGCGCACAGCAGCGGCGCACGCGTGTATGAAACCACTCGAAATCCGACGTTGGATCGCGATCCATGAAAAACAGGTTTGCCATCCAATCGTCGATGGACATGCGCACGCCGTTTACGTCTTGGCGCAGTTGTTCAGAATAGGTGGATTTGCCGGCCCCCGTTAATCCACAGATGATATAAACGTTGGCCGACATGAGATTTCCTTGATCCAGTGGATCAGTTTAGTTGATTAGGCCCGCATGGCGCATTGCCGCGTCAATGGCGGCTTTCGTGCCGTCGGAAATCCCGACAAGCGGCAGGCGCACCTCGTCACTGCAAAGACCAAGCTGAGACATGCCGTATTTCGCACCTGCAAGCCCCGGTTCAATGAAGATCGCCTCGTGAAGCGGCATCAGGCGGTCTTGATACTCAAGCGCCTTGGCGAAATCGCCTGCAAGCGTGGCCTCTTGGAATTCAGCGCAAAGTTTTGGGGCGACGTTTGCCGTGACAGAAATCGCGCCTTGGCCACCGTGAGCGTTGAAGCCAAGCGCCGTCGCGTCTTCGCCGGACATCTGGATGAAGTCGTTTCCACAGGCCGCGCGCTGTTGTGACACCCGTGCGATGTCGCCCGTCGCGTCCTTCACTCCAATAATCCGAGGCAGCTTCGCCAATTCACCCATCGTGTCGGGCTTCATGTCGATGACCGATCGTCCGGGGATGTTGTAGATAATAATTGGTAGATTGCTGGCGTCGTGCAGTGCCTTGAAATGCGCGATCAGACCACTTGCCGTTGGCTTGTTGTAATATGGGGTCACGACCAAAGCCGCATCCGCGCCAACACGTTCTGCGTGTTGGATCAGGCCAATGCCCTCGGCTGTGTTGTTCGATCCGGCGCCCGCGATCACCGGAATGCGACCGGCGGCGGCTTTGACAACCTCTTCGATCACGATCTCATGTTCGCGGTGGGTCAGGGTCGGGCTTTCGCCCGTTGTGCCAACTGGCACGAGACCGTGGCTGCCCTGATCGACATGCCAGTCGACAAGTTTTTTGAGCGTATCCAAATCCAGCGCGCCGTCTTTGAACGGCGTGACCAATGCGGGAAAAGATCCTTTGAACATGATACACTCCTTTGATGTTTTGGCCCTGTGGCCGTAGATTCGATTCGCGGACACTAGCCGCTCAATTCCCAACTACCAAGTTTGTGAGTTGTTACGTTGGCAAGTGTGGGTATTGTGGCGCTGTCTATCGGTATTTGAGGTGAGAATTGCAAGTCGTTCTGCGTGCAATCATTGTAGTGTGTGGCGTCTTGTCAGCGGTTCTTCCCGCGAATGCCGCGCAACCAGCCCATTCGCTTGAGTTGGCGTTAAAGGAAATGCGGGCCTCTCGTTGGGAAAGCGCGGCTGATTATGCGGCGCTGGATGGTCAGCTATCGGCCGATATTATCGAATGGCACAGGCTGCGTGCGGGGCGCGGCACCTACGCGGAAGTTGCTGATTTTCTTGAAAGAAACGGCGATTGGCCAGGCTTGGCTCTTTTGCGCAAGAATAGCGAAGAAGCGCTGATCGGCGAAACGGCGCGAAATGTTCTCAGTTTCTTCAGCGACAGTGATCCGGCGACGGCGACCGGCGCAATTCTTTATGCGCAGGCGTTGCAGCGCAGCGGAGAAACAGGGGCCTCGGCTGCAATCGTAAGGCGCACATGGTTGGAAGAAACCATGACGAACGAGGAATTCGCCGCCTTCACCGAGCAATTCGGCGACTCGGTGTCCTCACTGAACGCCGATCGGCTTGATATGATGTTGTGGCGGGGCGAAACAGTCGAGGTCGCGCGTCTGTTGCCCATGGTGTCTGCCGACTGGCAAAAGCTGGCCTCGGCGCGAAGCGGTTTGCGAAACGATCGGGATGGCGTTGACGGTCTCATTGCGGCCGTTCCGGCGTCAATGGCGGACAATCCGGGATTGGCTTATGAGAGATTTGCCTGGCGTATTCGCAAAGGACGCGAAGACGACGCGATTGACATTATCCTCGAGCGCAGCGCGTCGGCGGCGGCGCTTGGCCGTCCCGCGTATTGGGCAACACAGCGCCGAAATCTGGCGCGTCAGAAGTTCTCGGATGGTGACATTCAGACGGCCTATAACTTGGCAGCACAGCATCACTTGCCACCGGCGGATTCCCGTTTTGCAGACCTCGAATGGATGGCGGGCTACATTGCGCTGAGGTTCAACAATCAACCGGATGTGGCGATTACCCATTTCCAAGCCTTGCTGGATGCGGTCAACAGCCCGATTTCGCTGTCACGCGCGGGCTATTGGCTTGGACGCGCGTATGAGGCGAAAGGCGAAGCTCGCGCCGCCCAGATTTCTTGGGAAGAGGCCGCCCGTTATTCAACAGCCTTCTATGGTTTGTTAGCGGCTGAAAAACTTGGGCAGAAGCCCCAGTTTCCAATTGTCGATGTTCCAGCAGATGCATGGAAGAATGCTGACTTTACCCGCAGCAGCGTTTTTCACGCCGGTCTTTTAAGCCTTTCTCTGGGCGAGTCCTATCTGGCGATGCGCTTTTTCGTACAATTGTCAGAAGAATTGTCCCACGAAGACCTTATCATTTTGGGCAGCATGCTCGAGCAACTCAACCAGCCCTATGTTGCGCTTCGCGTCGCCAAACACGGTATCCTCATGGGCGATTTAGCGTTTTCGGCCTACTTTCCGCTGCATCCGATGAGCACCTATGGACTGCCGATCGATCCCGAACTTGTTCTGTCTATCGCGCGGCGAGAAAGCGAATTTGACCCAACCGCAGTCAGTCGCGCCGGTGCCGCTGGCATGCTTCAACTCATGCCCGGCACCGCCAGCGATTTGGCAACCAAACTGAACGTCCCAAAGGATCAGCAACGCCTGGTGACGGATTGGCGGTTCAACGCGGCACTTGGCAGCGCTTATCTGGCCGAACTGTCGACAAAATTCGAAGGCAACGTCACGCTTGTTGCGGCGGCTTATAACGCTGGCCCCAATCGCGTGGATCAGTGGCTCGAGACCTTGGGCGACCCCCGTAATGGATCTGTGGATATTGTCGACTGGATCGAATCCATACCCTACCGCGAAACTCGAAATTATGTGATGCGCGTGACTGAATCCCTGCCTGCTTATCGTGTCAGACTTGGAAAAGACCCGACACCCCAATCGTTTAGCGCCGAGTTGTCAGGCTCAAGCCTGTTGTTTTTGCCGGAATAGCGTGAACAAACCGGCGGACACGACAATGATCGCCCCGACCAACACATTCAACTTTAGCACCTCGCCGAAGACAAATATTCCAAGAAACGACGCGAACACCAGTTGCAGATAGGCAAAGGGCTGAACGGCGCTGGCTTCGGCCACTTCGTAGCATTTAATCAATGTGAAGTGGCCCAAAACGCCAGTGATGCACAGCGCACCCATCCAGAGCCAATCGGACGATGACATCGGCTCCCAAAACCAGACGCC
>JBELFK010000010.1:16985-37523 GCA_042092935.1 Paracoccaceae bacterium
ACGAGGCCGAGAATCGTAAACGCCGCGACCATGACGCAGATTTCGACGATTAAAACGAGTCCCCGCAGAATTTGCAGCAATGGCTGAGACGTTGCCGCTGCCTTGCGAATGCCGCCTGCCTTGCGATAGGCCACGACCAAGACGAAAGACGCGAAAAACCAATAGCGGATCATCACCACCATCAAGACGTTGTATTCACCGGCAAGATAGCGGGAAATACCATCCTGAAGCGCAAATACCAGTGTGGTGAACACCATAAGGATGATGCCCAGCCGCAAGTTTCCGGCGCTCATGTGCTGTCCTTGCGTGCGATTGTCATGTGACGTTTGCGTGCATAGCCGGGAACACGTTCAACGGTGAATCCGGCGTCGCCTAAACCACGTCTGACGGCACCCGCAGCAGTATAGGTCGCGACAGTGCCGCCGACCTTTGTGCGCGCATAAACTGACGCTAGAAGCGAAGGCTCCCACAGCTCGGGGTTCTTGGCGGGTGAAAACCCGTCCAAAAACCACGCATCTGCCCATAGATCCCAATTGGGCACCTGTTCACGCGCGTCACCAACGATCATGCGAAACGACAGCGACTCGGTCTCGAGTTTGGTTTGATTTCGATCCATCGCCTCTAAGAGTTTGGCCGCCAACGTCCGCTCAACCGGAAACAAGGCGAGGCTTCGGCCCATTTCCTCGGGCGACATCGGGAAGGCTTCAAAACTGGTGAAGTGCAGTTGCCCCGTTTGTCCGCTGTTCAGCCAGCTTTCCCACGCTGCCAGCAAATTCAATCCGGTGCCAAACCCCAATTCCGCAATGTGAAAGCCTGGGTAAAAGCGGTGCGGAATTGCGTTGCCGTCCAAAAACACGTGGCGTGTTTCCTCAAGCCCGTTTTCCAGCGAAAAGTAGGGGTCGTTGAATTGCTTTGAAACAGGCACGCCGGTTTCGTGCCATTCCAGATCTGCTTGCTGGTCTTGCATTGCGTGATCCCGTAAGAATCCGAAAGATTAAGAGACCATGAAAGGCTTCGCGAGGATTGGCAATGGTGGATGTGACTGTTCGCGGCGCGGGGATATTTGGGCTTTCGATCGCCTGGGCCTGCGTGCAAGCCGGCGCTCGGGTGCAGGTGATTGATCCAAATGGCGTCGGGTCTGGGTCAAGCGGCGGATTGGTCGGGGCTTTGGCACCTCATACGCCCGAAAACTGGAACGAGAAGAAAGAGTTCCAGTTCAAAAGTCTGATCTATGCCGAAACATTCTGGCGCGAAGTCGATGCCAACTCAGGGCTGCGGTCTGGCTATGCCCGTACGGGCCGCTTGCAACCCATTGTCCATGAAGATGCCATCGCCTTGGCCAAATCCAGAGAGGCGTCTGCTCGGGATCTCTGGCAAGGACAAGCCGACTGGCGGGTAGTTGAGGCCGCTGACCACGGCGCATGGGCACCTAAAACACCCACCGGCCTGTTGATCCAGGATACCCTATCGGCGCGTATGCATCCCCGGCTTGCCTGTGCTTCCTTAGAAGCTGCTTTGCGAAACTGCGGCGTCACGTTTTTGGCGGCAGGTGAGAACAAAGGCGCGGTCATCTGGGCGACAGGCTACAAGGGCTTGGAGGCGCTTTCCGAGACCCGAGGCCGCCTTGTCGGGGCCGGTATCAAGGGCCAGTCAGCTTTGCTGTCTTTTGACGCCCGCGACATGCCTCAGTTATTTGCCGACACGGTGCACATCGTCCCACACGAAAATGCGACCGTCGGAGTTGGCTCAACGACCGAGCGCGAATTTGCCGACCCATCCTCGACCGATTGCCAGTTGGACGACGTACTCGCCACGGCTTATCGGGCGTTCCCGGTTTTGAAAAACGCGCCGGTGTTGGCACGTTGGGCAGGTGTTCGCCCCCGTGCGAAATCCCGTGCGCCAATGTTGGGCAAGCACCCTTACCGCGAAGGCGAATTCATCGCGAATGGCGGGTTCAAAATCGGGTTCGGGATGGCCCCCTTGGTTTCAAAGGTGATGGCCGATCTAGTTTTGCGCCAAATCGACGCAATCCCAAAGAGTTTTCAACCCGACGCGAGTCTCTAGCCCGCGACGGGGAAATCCGCGGCCTCTAATGCCTTGTATTTCAGGGTTGAAACCAAATTTTGGTGGCGGTTTTTGGCGTCTCGGCTATTTTGCCGATGGATGATTTCCGGACTTGGTCATCCTACGCGTTCCGGATAAGTAGGGCTCATATATTTTTGAGATCAAATTTAGACATGAATTTAGCATTGATCGTTCTTGCCGCAGGGCAGGGCACACGCATGAAATCAGGCCTGCCAAAAGTGCTGCACCAAGTTGCGGGCGCGCCGCTGGTCTCGCATGCGATCCGTTCGGCTGACGGGCTGGACGTGGCCAAAAGAATTGTTGTGGTCGGACATGGGGCTGAGCAGGTCGAGGCTTCGCTTGCTGGCGATTTTCCTGACGCCCAAGTCGTCTTGCAAGCCGAACGTCTTGGGACTGCCCACGCGGTCGATCAGGCGAAATCCGCCCTGGCAGGCTTTGACGGGGACGCCATTGTTCTTTACGGCGATACGCCCTTTATCAAGCCTGACACGCTTCACAATATGTTGGCGGCTCGAGAAACCGGCGCGGATGTTGTCATCCTTGGGTTTGACGCAGAGGCTCCGGGAAAATACGGGCGTCTGATCGTCGAGGATGATCGGCTTAGGCGTATCGTAGAAGCGAAAGACGCAAGCAAGGACGAACTGGCCGTCACCCTTTGCAACTCGGGCGTCGTTTGCGCGGATGCGAAAACTTTGTTTGAGCTCATATCTCAGGTCGGCAATCAGAATGCATCGGGTGAATACTATCTGACGGATATTGTTGAGATCGCGAATAACGGCGGCAAGACTTGCGTCGCTGTCACCTGCGATGAGGCCGAGACGCTGGGCATCAATTCGCGACCTGAACTTGCGCAGGCAGAAGCGATTTTTCAAAACGCGGCACGTCAAAATGCGATGATTGAAGGCGCGACGCTGCAAGCCCCCGAAACCGTGTATTTTTCGTATGATACACAATTGGGCAAGGATGTGATTGTCGAGCCAAACGTTGTTTTTGGCATTGGCGTAACTGTCGAAGATGGTGCCAACATTCGCGCGTTCAGTCATTTTGAAGATTGTGTCATACGCACCGGTGCGACTGTCGGGCCCTATGCACGCATTCGCCCCGGCTCGGACATCGGCGAGGGCGCACGAATTGGAAATTTCGTCGAAACCAAAAAGGCGCTCATCTCAAAAGGTGCCAAGGTCAATCACCTCAGCTACGTCGGGGATGCCTTTGTCGGCGAGTCCGCGAATATCGGCGCAGGAACGGTGACGTGCAATTACGATGGCGTGCTGAAACACCAGACAAATATCGGTGCCGGTGCCTTTATCGGGACTAACAGCGCATTGGTTGCCCCTGTGAGCATCGGCGATGGCGCAATGACGGCGGCGGGGTCCGTGATTACGGTCGATGTCCCCGCAGACGCGTTGGCCGTGGCGCGCGCGCCTCAGAAAAACCGCGAGGGCTTTGTGCCCCGTCTTGTGCAGAAACTAAAAGCCACCAAGGCAAAACGTGACGCTGAAAAGCGCACAGAGGGTTAGAGTATGTGTGGAATTGTTGGAGTTCTAGGGTCTCATCAGGCGGCACCAATTCTTGTGGAAGGTCTGAAGAAACTTGAATACCGCGGCTATGACAGCGCCGGAATTGCCACGATCAGCGAGGGTCAGCTTGATCGCCGCCGCGCCATGGGCAAACTTGTCAACCTCAACGATCTGTTGATGCACAAGCCGCTGACAGGCACGTCGGGCATCGGTCATACACGCTGGGCGACGCATGGGGCGGCCAACACGAACAACGCGCATCCCCACCAACGCGGCAAAGTCGCGATTGTCCACAATGGGATCATCGAAAACTTCCGCCAAATCCGTGAACAGCTTGCAGATCATCAGATTAAGCCTGAAACGGATACCGATACGGAAACCGTCGCCATGCTGTGCAATTGGCATTTGGATCAGGGTAAGTCCCACACCGAAGCGGCGATTGAGACGGTAAATGCGCTTGAAGGCGCATATGCGCTGTGCTTCCTTTTTGATGGTGAAGAAGACTTGATCGTTGCCGCCCGCAAGGGGTCTCCTTTGGCGATTGGTTGGGGCACCAATGAAATGTTCGTCGGATCGGACGCGTTGGCGCTGTCTGGTATGACCAATGAAGTCACCTATCTTGATGAAGGTGACATCGCGATCGTGTCTCGGTCTGGTGCCACGTTCCTGAACGAAAACCGCGAGCCTGTTGAGCGGCCCCGCAAGACTGTCGCGCTCGATATCACCACGGCCACCAAAGCGGGCCACAAGCATTTCATGTCGAAAGAGATCGCCGAACAGCCTGCTGTTTTGGGCGATGCTTTACGCCACTACCATTTTGAAGGCACGGGCGTCGCGCAGATCAACGCCGAATTGGATTTCACGGCGATTGACCGCCTGACAATGGTGGCCTGTGGAACAGCTTCGCTTGCCTGCCACGTGTCGAAATACTGGTTCGAGAAAATCGCCCGTTTGCCGGTTGAAATCGATATTGCCTCTGAATTCCGTTATCGTGAACCGCCGCTAAGCACGCGCGATATGACGCTGTTTGTCAGCCAGTCCGGCGAGACCGCCGATACCCTGGCGGCGATGCGCTATTGCCACGGTAAGGCGGGAAAAGTGGTTTCAGTTGTCAATGTCGCGGAAAGCACGATCGCACGGGAAAGCGATCTTGCGTTGCCCATTCTCGCAGGGGTCGAGATTGGCGTGGCATCCACCAAGGCCTTTACCTGCCAATTGATCGCGCTTGCGACGCTGGCCATTGAAGCGGCCGTCCAACGAGGGGCAATTTCGGACGCGCGTCGGGTCGAGTTAATCGAGCAGTTGGCCAGCCTACCGCGTCTCGTCGATGAAGCCATGGCTTGTGAGGCCGACGTGCAGACCTTGGCGGGCGCATTGGCCAAGAAATCAGACGCGTTGTTCTTGGGCCGAGGGGCAATGTTCCCGCTGGCACTCGAGGGGGCGCTGAAGCTCAAAGAGATCAGCTATATTCACGCCGAAGGCTACGCCAGCGGAGAGCTGAAGCACGGCCCAATCGCTTTGATCGACGAAGACATGCCGGTGATCGTCCTTGCGCCCAAGGACGAGTTGTTCGACAAAACGGTTTCCAACATGCAAGAGGTCATGGCCCGCGGCGGTCAGGTTGTTTTGATTTCCGACGCTGACGGCATAGCCGAGGCCAGCGAAGGCATTTGGAAATCGATACAAATGCCCAAAATGGACCCGTGTTTTGCGCCGATGGTCTACGCGGTCGCTGTTCAACTGTTGGCTTATCATACGGCGGTGGAAAAAGGCACGGACGTCGATCAGCCGCGCAATTTGGCAAAATCGGTTACGGTTGAATAATTATTAAAGTTTTAAATCCAGTTTTTAGGTGATGTATGGCACGGAAGTATTTTGGCACAGACGGTGTTCGGGGACGCGCAAACATATATCCCATGACAGCGGATTTCGCGGTCCGGTTGGCGACGGCGGTCGGCTTTTATTTCGCGCGCGATGCAAAACAACACCGCGTGGTGATCGGCAAAGACACGCGACGCTCAAGCTATATGATTGAAAGCGCCCTGACCGCTGGTTTCACGGCCGCCGGGATGGATGTCTTTGTTCTCGGGCCAATGCCGACACCCGCGGTGGGGCGCATGACGCATTCGATGCGCGCGGACCTTGGTGTGATGATTTCAGCCAGCCATAACCCTTTCCACGACAATGGTATCAAATTCTTCGGCCCCGACGGTTTTAAGCTGTCCGATTCCGTTGAAGAGGAGATCGAGATGCTCCTCCAAAACGATACCTTTGGCCCGAACCAAGAGCGGATTGGTCGCGTGACGGCGCTCCACGACGCCCAGGCACGTTACGTTGAGTTTGCCAAAACCACCTTGCCCAGCCAGTTCCGTCTTGAGGGTCTAAAGGTCGTTCTCGATTGTGCAAACGGGGCCGCTTATAAGGTCGCCCCTGAGGTTCTGTGGGAATTGGGGGCCGAGGTTATCACCGTTGGCAACATACCAAACGGCAAGAATATCAACGAAAACTGTGGATCGACCAGCCCGGAAATGGCGGGTCAGGCGGTGCGCGATCATGGTGCGGATGTGGGAATTTGCCTCGATGGCGACGCGGATCGTATCATCACCTTGGATGAAAACGGTCAGGTTGCAGATGGCGATCAGATTATGGCGCTGATTGCAACCTCGTGGGCGGATCAGGGCAAATTGAAGAACAACACGCTGGTCTCGACCGTGATGTCGAACCTCGGGCTTGAGCGTTACCTGACCGATCACGGACTGACCTTGAAGCGCACACCAGTGGGCGACCGCTATGTGGTTGAGGAAATGCGCGCCGGAGGGTTCAACCTTGGTGGCGAGCAATCCGGGCATATCGTGATGACTGACTACGCAACCACCGGCGATGGTCTCGTCGCGGGTTTGCAGTTTCTACACATGCTTAAAGAGCGGGGCGTTCCCGCAAGCGTACTTGCCCGTCGGTTTGAACCTGTGCCGCAGATGCTGAAAAACGTGCGCTTTGATCTTGGAGCGACACCGCTGGAAAACACGGAGGTGAAGCGGGCAATTGACCTTGGCACCGAGAAACTCGGGTCTGATGGCCGCCTGTTGATCCGCAAATCCGGCACCGAGCCGTTGATCCGTGTCATGGGCGAAAGCGTTGATGCCATGCTGCTTGAAAACGTCGTCAACGATATAGCACAAGCCGTCGCTGACGCCTGAGGGCAATGGGGCCGCCCAAACAAATGAGCGGCCCAGCCTCTTAAAACGGTAGAATAACAATCTCGACGCGTCGGTTCTGGGCGCGTCCTTCCTCGGTCAAATTGGTGCTTACAGGACGGTTCTCGCCCATTCCAATGGGTGTGATCCGCGAAACCAAAACGCCTTGGCCGGCAAGCACGTTCAAAACGGCATTCGCGCGGCGCAGGGATAGGTCTTCATTGTAGGCTGCACTGCCGACATTATCGGTGTGCCCGATGATCTGGACCGAACTTTCAGGATAAGTGTTCAGGTTTCTGGCCAGTGCAATCAAATCCGCCTGCAAATCTGCACTCAGAGTTGCACTGTCGGTGGCAAACAAAATGTCTTGCGGCAAAGTGACGATCAGGCTTTCACCTGTGTTTTCGATCATGACCGCATTGCTGCCCATGCTTGCTTCAAGCTCGGCGGCTTGTTTATCCAGCTGTGTGCCAATCACGCCTCCGGCAATTGCGCCGAGAACGCCGCCCTTGATCGCGCCTGCGCGACGCTCGTCGGCGTTGTCACCACCCGCGATACCAATCATGGCCCCCATGATGCCACCCATCAAGGCGCCTGAATTTGCGTTTGTGGTCTGGCTATCTGGTTCAAACCGCGCAGGGCTGGTGCATGCCCCCAGCACCGTTGTCGTCGCGAGGATCGCCACGAGTGAATATCTCCGAAGTTGCATTGCCTGCCTCATTATTCTGTCATTGATGGGCGCACTATAAGGCGCAGCGCGACGCTACCAAATAGCAAACGCGATTTTTCGGCGCTTTTCTGCCTTAGGCTTCGGCTTGGGCTGCTTCAAGCGCCAACATCGCACGCTTGATCGGCAGCCCCCAGTGATACCCGCCAAGGCCGCCGGATTTGCGGATTGCACGGTGACAGGGGATCAACCACGAGATTGGATTTTTGCCCACCGCAGTACCGACCGCACGCACCGCTTTGGGGTTTCCCACAGCCTCGGCCAGTTCGGAATAGGTTGTGACCTTGCCCGAAGGGATGCCGATTAATGCTTCCCAAACCTTCACCTGAAACGGCGCCCCCATAAGGTGCAGCTTGGTGGCTTGCCCGTGAAAGGCCGCTTCGACCCAAGTTTTTAGTGACGCGGGGTTTTCGGTAAAAACAGCGTTTGGCCAGCGCTTAGCCATGTCGGCAAAGACGATGTCGCGGCCAAATTCTTCTGCGAAAGCGATGCCACAAATGCCGCGCGCCGTCGCCATGACCAACGCCTCGCCAAAGGGCGACTTGAACCACCCGTAGTCAATACGCATTCCGGCTGCCCCGTTTGAAAATTCGCCCGGGGTCATCGCCTCCCATCCAATGAAAAGATCATGCAAGCGACCGCTTCCAGACATCCCAACCGCGTTCGCGGTTTCCAGAGTCGTGAACTGATCCGCCAACAGAGACTTTGCGTGCTCAAGCGTCAAATATTGCTGATATTTCTTCGGCGATACTCCGACCCACGAAGAAAACACGCGTTGAAAATGCGCCGGACTCATCCCCATTTCGCCGGCTAACTGCTCCAGCGATAAATGCGGACCACCACGGTCGATCACGTCTAGGGCGCGGCGGATGACGTGGTAGTGATAGCCTGTCTCGTCTGTCATGAGGTGTTCCTGTCTGTCTGCCCAAAGACTATCGCAGTTTTTACGCATGTATCGACCCGATACTTGCGCAAATTGGTCACCGGACTTGCCGGTTGAAATTCGAACATGCATAGAAGGCCCATGGCCAAGCAACTCGATTATCACACAATCCGCAAAATCTTCGAACGCTTTCAAGAGGCAGAGCCCGAACCGAAAGGCGAGCTTCATCACTCGAACGCATACACATTGGTCGTGGCCGTCGCCTTGTCGGCCCAATCAACGGATGTTGGCGTCAATCGCGCAACGAAAGATCTGTTCCAGATCGTCGACACTCCGCAAAAAATGCTGGATCTTGGTGAAGAGAAACTGATTGAGCACATCAAGACCATTGGTCTCTATCGCAACAAGGCCAAGAACGTGATGAAGCTCAGCCGCATTTTGGTCGATGATTACAACGGCGAGGTTCCAAATTCCCGTGCCGCGCTTGAATCGCTACCGGGTGTGGGCCGCAAAACTGCCAATGTCGTGCTGAACATGTGGTGGGGCTATCCCTCACAGGCTGTTGACACGCATATCTTCCGCGTCGGCAACCGCTCGGGCATATGTCCCGGCAAGGACGTCGTGGCCGTCGAGCGTGCCATTGAAGACAACATTCCGGTTGATTTTCAGCACCATGCGCATCATTGGCTGATCCTGCATGGCCGCTACCATTGCAAAGCCCGCAAACCCCAATGCGGCACGTGTTTAATACGAGACTTTTGCGCTTATGAGGACAAGACCCAATGAAAACCTATAACCTCGTCGGAATCGGCAACGCCGTTGTGGACGTCATCACGCAAAGCGATGACAGCTTTCTCGAACTTATGGGCATCGAGAAGGGCATTATGCAGCTTGTCGAACGCGAGCGGGGCGAAATGCTCTACGGCGCGATGAAGCAGTCAACCCAAGCCGCAGGCGGTTCGGTCGCCAACACCATCGCCGGGGCTGGTGCGCTGGGATTGAAAACGGGCTTTATCGGTCGCGTTCATGACGATGCCTTGGGCCGTTTCTTTGCCGAAGTAACTGAAAAAGAGGGCACGGCCTTCGTCAATCCTCCGGTCGCAGGCGGAGAGCTGCCAACCTCACGCTCAATGATCTTTGTCTCACCGGATGGTGAACGCTCAATGAACACTTATCTGGGCATTTCGTCCGAGGTCGGCCCAGACGACGTGTCGCCCTCGGTGGCCGGATCGACCGAACTTCTGTTCCTCGAGGGCTATCTCTACGACAAACCAAAGGGCAAACAGGCGTTTGAAATCGCTGCACGCATTTGCCGTGAAAACGGCGGAAAAGCAGGTATCGCCTTGTCCGATCCCTTTTGCGTCGACCGTCACCGCGATGACTTCCGCCGCTTGGTGAAGGACCTCGACTATGTGATCGGCAACGAACACGAATGGGAATCGCTCTATGAAACCGACCTGTCCAAAGCACTTGAAACTGCGTCAAATGAATGCGGTCTTGCAGTCTGCACGCGTTCTGACAAATCCGTGGTTCTCATCACCAACGACGAAGAAGTCATCGTGCCCGTCACACCCGTGACTCCGGTTGATGCAACCGGAGCCGGCGATCAGTTTGCCGCCGGGTTCCTCTATGGCTATGCTACTGGCGCGTCGCTTGAGACCGCTGGCAAAATGGGCTGCATTTGCGCGACTGAAGTCATCAGCCACTATGGCGCACGTCCGCACGCTGACGTGACTGCATTGTTCCGTCAGGCAGGCCTTCTTTCCTGATCTTTATCTTGCCGAAAATATCTCGGGGAGCGCGAGGGGCTGGCCCCTCGCCCCTTATCCGTTAGGACCGAGTTTCGCGTGAACCTCATCCAGATCAATCTTGCCGATAGGCAACTTGTTCCCTGGGTTCTCGAAATCATATTTGAACAGCTTGAAGTCGCGTTTGTAGATTTCATACACCAGATGCATCGACATATCGTCAAAATAGTCCTGCACCGGATGCATCCGCTTGGGGCCATGCCCCTCGGATTCGTTGAACCTTGGAATCTTGTTGAGGTTCACCTTATGCGGCGTCTCGATTTTCTTCAGCACGCTGTTCATGCCTTCGTTGAACTTTTCCGTCCAAAAAATGTTGTCATAGCGACCACCGTTGTTAATCAAAGTCGAAACATGACCTGAGGTTGCCGACCAGTGAATGTCGGGATCCATGGGGCGTCGCCAGCGGATCGAGTCGCGCGCAAACAGCAGAAACCGCCGGAAACTCTTGATCTGGTCAAACTCTTGTTTGCCGTCCTCTCCGCCGACATCGACGCCGTATTTCTGGATCAGCATCGGAACGAGATTGCCGCGATACCGACGCCCATTCCGCTGGATGCCGCAAATTTTGTCGAAGAACGAAGACAAGACGCGGGTGTAGGGATTGCGCACGCAGGTGAACGTATAGGTGTCGTGACCGATGACACTACGCGTTATTACCTCGCGGCTTTCCTCTTGCCCCCATTTGTGCAGCCCTTCCTTTGAATCGTGAATGTCACCGTCAAAAAAGACCCCATGGTCAGAATAATAGAGGATCTGGCCGATCGTGGAGCACGCACATTTTGGGACGACGCGGTAAATAACACTGCCGCTTTCCGTCATCCAGGTACCGGGAAAACCCATAACTCGTAATCTCCTGCTCTTGATCCCTGTTACATCGGGAATTTTAATGGAAATTTGTTTAAAACAAGAAAACCAGAGAATGCAGGTTTATTCAACGCGCATTCCTACCTATCACTATAGAACAGGTAACCAAAGCAGCACCAAAGCATGGCAAAAATCGCCTTTATCTTGCTCTGTCACAAAAACCCCGAGGCTATTATCCAGCAGGCTCGGCAACTGACGGCTGTGGGCGATTACATGTCGATCCATTTCGATGCGCGTTCCAGCGCCGAAGATTATCAGCAAATCAAGACCGCGCTCGAAGGCAATCCGAACGTCACCTTTGCACGCAAGCGTATCAAATGCGGTTGGGGTGAATGGAGCCTGGTGAAAGCCTCGTTGATCGCAATCGAGGCGGCGGTTGAAGCCTTCCCAAGGGCCACGCATTTTTACATGGTGTCCGGCGACTGCATGTCGATCAAATCCGCTGAATACGCGCATGAGTTTCTGGATTCCAACGACAAGGATTATGTCGAAAGTTTCGATTTTTTCGAAAGCGATTGGATCAAGACCGGTATGAAAGGCGACCGGTTGTTTTACCGGCACTATCTCAATGAGCGAAATCACAAGTTTTGGTTCTACACACTCTATGAGTGGCAAAAACGTCTCGGCCTGAAACGCAAGATCCCCGAGGATCTTCAAATCATGATTGGCAGCCAATGGTGGTGCCTGCGTCGCCGCACGATTGAGAAAATACTGGATTTCTCAAACAAACGCCGCGACGTGACGCGGTTCTTTGCCTCGACGTGGATACCGGATGAAACCTACTTTCAAACCCTCGTGCGCCATTTGGTGCCCGAGCATGAGATTAACGGGCGCACCCTGACATTTCTCATGTTTTCGGACTACGGCATGCCGATCAATTTCTATAACGATCACTACGATATGCTTCTCAGTCAGGACTTTTTGTTCGCCCGCAAAATCAGCTCTGAGGCTGTCGAACTTCGGGATCGCCTTGGCCGTCTTTATGCGGAAAAGAACGTGAATTTCCGCATCTCCGAGGAAGGGCGAAGCCTCTACAAATTCCTCGCAGGGCGCGGTCGGATTGGCCGCCGTTATGCCATGCGCTTTTGGGAGGCTGAGAGCACGCTGGGCCGCGAACGCGAGTTGCTTATCATTCTGTGCAAAAAATGGCACATCGCGAAGCGCTTGGTCGAGAAAATCCGAAAAACCACGAGCATTCCGGCCGTTGAATATCTCTTCAACGAAGAGGGCACGCCGCTGCCCGATCTGGGCGGTATTCAGACATCCTTGTCTAAACGCACCCGCCATCGGCGTGCGCTTGTGCGATTGCTGTTTGATTATTTCGAAACCAACCGGATGATCGTCTGCATTGATCCCGGAAACATCGAACTGCTGCATGATTTCTTTGATGATCGCTCAAAGACGGCGTTGCTTGAGGTTGATTGCGAATTTGACGATGATTTCCTGCTTGGCCATGCTTTGCGGATTGGCCTCGCGGGGGAAATGACGCCGGAAGACACGCTGCGCCGATTGCTGCCAACCATGCGCCAGGACCTGTATTTTGAGATCGACCGCATTCGCGACTCGGGGTTTTCGCCCTACTACCAACTCCGCGAATCCGGTACGGTTGACGCCAACGTCGAGCAGCTTCAGAAATTTCTCTCGATTGATGCCGACAAGGCAAAGGAAATTGCAACCATCCACCAACTCTTTGCGGATTGAAGACACCCATGACCTATGCCTACGACACGGAAAATATTTTTGCCAAAATCCTGCGCGGAGAAATCCCCAACAGCACCGTATTGGAAACCGAGCATACTCTGGCCTTCAATGACATCGCGCCAGCGGCCCCGGTGCATGTGCTGATTATCCCGAAAGGGCCATACGTCAGCTACGATCATTTCTCTGCCGAAGCGACGGACGCCGAAATCCTCGATTTCACGCGGGCCATCAACGAAGTGTGCAAAATTACAGGCGTTAAGATGGATGCAGGCAACGGTTTTCGGGCCATCGCCAATACGGGGCGCGATGGGGTTCAGGACGTTCCGCACTTCCATCTGCATATAATCGGCGGTCGTGGTCTTGGTCGGATGATCCAAAAAGCCGACTAAACAGCAACAAACCAAGGCGCAGCGATCCGCGCGGGGCTTGCGCTTTGGCGTCCTTGTGATAGCAGGTCGTGGACGATTTCGGAGGCACCCATGGACGATCTGCGCGACAAATATCTACAGGCAATTGCCAATGCTGGCGACGAAGCCGCGCTCGAGGACTTGCGGGTTCAAGCGGTTGGCAAAAAGGGCGAAGTCAGCCTGAAAATGCGTGAGTTGGGTAAAATGACGAACGAAGAACGTCAGATTGCCGGCCCTGCGCTGAACGCTTTGAAGAACGAGATCAACAGCGCCTTGGCCGCCAAGAAAGAAGCGCTTGGCGATGCCGCACTGGACGAACGCTTGCGCAGCGAATGGCTCGATGTGACGCTTCCGTCGCGCAATCTGCGCCAAGGCAGCATTCATCCGATCAGCCAAGTGACCGAAGAAGTCAGCGCGATTTTCGCCGACATGGGGTTCTCGGTCGCCGAAGGTCCGCAAATCGAAAGCGATTGGTACAATTTCGACGCGCTCAACATCCCCGGCCACCACCCCGCGCGCGCCGAGATGGACACCTTCTACACCCACCGCGCTGAGGGCGATAACCGCCCGCCCCACGTGCTGCGCACGCATACCTCGCCCGTGCAAATCCGCTCGATGCAGGCCCAAGGTGCCCCGATCCGCATCATCGCGCCGGGCCGCGTCTACCGCGCCGATTATGACCAGACCCACACCCCGATGTTCCATCAGGTCGAAGGGCTGGCGATTGATACCGATATCAGCATGGCCAACCTGAAATGGGTGCTGGAAGAATTCGTGAAGTCGTTCTTTGAGGTCGAAGACGTCGAACTCCGCTTCCGCGCCTCGCACTTCCCGTTCACGGAACCTTCGGCCGAGGTCGACATCCGCTGCTCATGGGAAGGCGGCACGCTGAAAGTTGGCGAAGGTGACGACTGGCTGGAAATCCTTGGCTCAGGCATGGTTCACCCCAAAGTGCTTGAGGCAGGAAACATCGACCCCGCCAAATACCAAGGCTTCGCCTTTGGCGTCGGGATCGACCGGATTGCGATGCTGAAATACGGAATCCCCGATCTGCGCGCGTTCTTTGATTCAGACCTGCGCTGGCTGCGGCATTATGGATTTGCAGCGCTGGATGTGCCGACCTTGCATGGTGGGTTGTCGCGGTGATGACGAGCGAAACACAGGTTTGCCTCCGGCCCGAGGGTGGGGGCATTTTGCCCCCGCCCTGTGGGGCGGGTCGGGGGCAAACCGGTTCGCTTCGCGATCCGGCTGATTGGCGATAGATGCCGACATGACCACCATCCTCATCCTCGAAGGCCAATCGCCTGATATCGTCCAAAACGGCCGCTCTTATGCAGCCGAGTTTGTGACATGTCTGATGGCCATTGATCCGGGGCTGACCTTGGTGGCCAAAAATTCCTATCTGAACGCGATTACCCAAGACGACTTTGCGGGCGTCGACGGCATCATTTTCACCGGCTCGGGCGTTGATTGGAACACTAGCGACCCACGCGGGCAGGCTCAGGTGGACGCGATGCGGGAAACCTTCAAAACCGGCAAGCCGGTCTGGGGGTCGTGCAATGGTTTCCAACTGATGGGCACCGTTCTGGGCGGCGTGGTCGGAGAGTCCCCCAACGGGTTCGAAGGCGGACTAGCCAAGAACCTGACCTTGACCGAGGCAGGCAAATCTCACCCAATGATGAAGGGCCGTCGGGACGGCGACGGAGTGCCCTGCATCCACCGCGACGAAATTCAGACCCTTCCCGAAGGGGCCGTGTTGCTGGCCGGAAACGCCCATTCGTCCATTCAGGCAGCGGTCTACGAAAAAGACGGCATCGATTATTGGGGAACACAGTATCACCCCGAGCTGACGCCGGACTTTATTGCAGGCGCTCTGACTCGCAAAGATGCGGACGGTTTTTGCGAAACCATTGCGGAAATGAATGAACTGCCCAACGATCCGAGTCATACGCTGGAACTGCGCAACTGGCTGGATCATGTAAAAGAAAGGTCCGCCCAATGACCTTTCAGACGAAACACCGCGAGGCAGCAGCCTCGCATCGCGTCCGACCCGCCCCCATGGGCGGGCGCGATGCTATGAATTTGAAGATGAACCGGACCCTGATCCCGGCGGAGGCACTGCTATGAAATTCACCCTGTCCTGGCTGAAAGACCACCTTGAAACTGACGCGTCAGTGGACGAGATTTGCGAGGCGCTGACAGACCTCGGGCTTGAGGTCGAAGGGGTCGAAAACCCCGCCCAAAGCCTCGCTGGTTTTACGTTGGCCAAGGTGAAACACGCCGAGCAGCACCCCGACGCCGACCGTCTGCGGGTTTGCACGGTGGAAACCGACGAGGGCGACAAGCAAATCGTCTGCGGTGCCCCGAACGCCCGCGAAGGCATCACCGTGGTTCTGTGCAAACCGGGCGACTATGTGCCGGGCATCGACGTGACGCTTTCGGTCGGAAAAATCCGTGGCGTCGAAAGCCACGGCATGATGGCTTCGGAACGCGAGCTTGAGCTTTCCGACGAACATAACGGCATCATCGAATTGCCCTCTGGTGAAGTGGGTGACAAGTTCATCGACTGGTTGGCCGAAAATGATCCCTCCAAGGTTGATCCGGTGATCGAGATCGCAATCACTCCGAACCGTCAGGACGCCTTGGGTGTGCGCGGCATCGCGCTGGACCTTGCGGCGCGCGGCATTGGGACGATGAAGCCCGCCAAGACGGCCGCTGTAAAAGGCACTTACCCGTCGCCGATCACAGTCAGCATTGACGAAGACACCCGCACCGACGGCTGCGAGGTTTTCGCCGGTCGCCTGATCCGCAATGTCAAAAACGGTCCAAGCCCGCAGTGGTTGCAGGACCGCTTGAAAGCGATTGGCCTGCGTCCGATTTCGGCGCTGGTGGATGTGACAAACTTCTTCACCTTTGATCGCAACCGCCCATTGCACGTGTTTGATGCTGATAAAGTCAAAGGCAACCTGCGTATTCATCGCGCCAAAGGGGGCGAGACTCTGATCGGTCTGGACGAAAAGGAATACACCTTCTCGAAAGGTCAAGTGGTGATTTCCGACGACAATGGTATTGAAAGCATCGCCGGTATCATGGGGGGGCTGCCCACCGGTTGCACCGAGGAAACCACCAACGTTTTCCTCGAAGCCGCTGTCTGGGACACGATCCAGATCGCCTATACCGGCCGTGCTTTGAAGATCAATTCCGACGCCCGCTATCGCAACGAACGCGGCATTGACCCGGCGTTCAACATGGAAGCGATTGAGCTGGCAACGCAGATGATTATCGACCTTTGCGGGGGGGAACCATCCGACGTTGTTGTTGCGGGCGAGGTGCCAACTATTGATCGCGCCTATAAATTCGACCCAGCACGGATCGAGTCGCTCGTGGGTATGGAATTGCCTGCCGATGAACAGCGGCGCATTTTGGAAAGCCTCGGCTTCCGTCTGGAAGGGGACATGGCCCATGTCCCGTCATGGCGCGTGGACGTGAAAGGCGAGGCCGATTTGGTTGAAGAGGTCGCCCGCGTAGCGTCTCTGACCAAACTGGTCGGCAGGCCGCTGCCGCGTGTGACGTCGGGCGTGCCAAAGCCGATCCTGTCGCCGCTGCAAAAACGCGAACAGATTGCGCGTCGGACCACAGCGGCGCTTGGGTACAATGAGTGCGTAACCTACAGTTTCATCGACCAAACCTCGGCTGCATTGTTCGGGGGCGGTGCGGATGCAACGATGTTGGAAAACCCGATCTCGTCTGAGATGAGCCATATGCGCCCTTCGCTTTTGCCGGGATTGTTGCAAGCCGCCGCCCGTAATCAAGCGCGGGGTTTTAACGACATGGCCCTGTTCGAAGTGGGTGCCGCCTTTCATGGCGGCGAGCCGGAAGAGCAGGAAACGCTGGTCACGGGTATCCTTGTTGGCCGCACGATTGGCAAAGACATTCACGGCGAAAGCCGTCCTGTCGATGTCTATGACGCCAAGGCGGATATGGAGGCGGTGCTGGCGGCGCTCGGCGCACCTGCGAAGCTGACCTATAATCGTGAAATGAACCCTTGGTGGCATCCGGGCCGGTCATCGAAGGTTGGACTGGGGCCGAAGAAAATCCTCGGGGCGTTTGGCGAGTTGCATCCAAAAGTGTTGAAGGCGATGGACGTCAAGGGCCCCGTTGTGGCCTTTGCAATTCACACGGGCGAAATCCCGCTGCCTCGTAAATCGGGCGCAACCCGTCCGGCACTGGAATTGCGGGATTTGCAAGCGGTTGAACGTGACTTTGCCTTTGTCGTCGATGCGAATGTCGAGGCGGTGACATTGGTCAACGCCGCGGCGGGGGCCGACAAGGCACTGATCGACAATGTGCGTGTGTTCGACGAGTTTATTGGCGGCGCGTTGGGCGAGGGCAAGAAATCTCTGGCGGTGACGGTGCGGTTGCAGCCGACGGATAAAACGCTAACCGAAAAAGAGATCGAGGCCGTGTCCGAGAAAATCCTGGCCAAAGTGGCGAAAGCGACCGGCGGAACACTGCGCGGTTGATGTTTGCGTCGCCTTCGGCGAGGATATTTTAAGTCAAAAGATGAGGGGCGTGCGCGCCCCTTTTTCGATGGGAGCGTCTAGATGTCCTCAATTCGTCGGGCCCGCGTGGACGATGCAAAAGCCCTGGGACGCGTGTTTGAAGCTGCCTTTGCAGGGTATCTCGAGGCGGGGCTTGCGATACCGCCGGTCGCTGAAGGGCTGGAGCAGGACATAGAGATGCGCGAGGTTTGGGTTGCCGAGGCTGCAAACGGCCTGTTGGGTGGCGTGATCCTTTCGGTCAATGGTGGGGATGCCCACCTTGTTCTTGTAGCGGTGTCGCCCGAGGCCAAGGGGCTTGGGCTTGGCAAAGCGTTAATTGCAACTGCAATCAACCATGCAAGATTACGGGGTGTCGCCACTGTCAGACTGGCAACCCATAAGGCGTTGGCAGATAACATCGGACTTTATGAACATCTGGGCTGGACAATTGACCAGACCAAGGGCGACAAAGTCGAGATGGTCCGGGTCATCAAAAGTCAGAAAGGCACGCTATGACATTGAACGTTTACCTCAGCGGAGAAATCCACACCGATTGGCGCGAACAGATCATCGCGGGCGCGCAAGGTCTGGACATTGCATTCAACAGCCCCGTGACCGATCACGCGGCGAGCGATGATTGCGGTGTCAATATCCTCGGGGCTGAAGGGGACAAGTATTGGCACGACCATAAGGGCGCGATGGTGAATGCGATCCGCACCCGCAAGGGGATCGCAGATGCGGATGTCGTTGTGGTGCGTTTTGGCGAGAAGTATCGCCAGTGGAACGCAGCATTTGATGCGGGTTATGCGGCGGCTTTGGGCAAGTCCCTGATCGTGATGCAAATGCCCGAGCATGACCACGCGCTGAAAGAGGTGGACGCGGCCGCGCTGGCCATGGCGAGAGAGCCGGGGCAGGTTGTTGAGATTTTGAACTATGTCTTGACAGGTAAACTTCCAGCCTAGTCCCCCTTGAAAACCTCTATATCTGGCGAAATGCAGCGGCTACCCACATTATTTTGTGGCAGCGCGTGTAATTATTTGATTTCATAAATTATCAAAGCCAAAATATTTCAGTGTTCATAAGGGGAAAAAATCTATGTTACAGGAATTCAAAAAGTTTATCGCCAAGGGCAATGTCATGGACATGGCCGTCGGTATCATCGTCGGCGCGGCCTTCACCGCAATTGTCAAATCAATGGTCAGCGATCTTATCAACCCGATCATAGGTGTGTTCACCGGCGGATTGGACTTTACCAACAACTACCTTGTTTTATCGGGCGAGGTTGAACCCGGGGCAAGTCTTGAAGCTGCCCGCGAAGCGGGGGCTGCGATTTTTGCGCACGGGGCCTTCATCATGGCGGTTATCAATTTCTTAATAATCGCATTCGTCGTTTTCATGTTGGTGCGCTATGTCAACAAGATCAAAGACGCCGCCAAAAAGGAAGAAGTAGTCGTCCCAGCACCTGAAGCGCCAAAAGGTCCAACCGAGCTTGACGTCTTGCTGGAAATCCGCGACGCGTTAAAGAAATAACGCGATTAGAAGAGAGACGACAACATGCTGGAAAGTTTGCTTGAGCAAATAGGGCCGCTGGATTTCTACGGCACGATTGTTGCCAACGCCGCCAAGGCGCTTGCGATCATTGTGATCGGCTGGATCGCTTCGGGCTGGATCAGTCGACAAATAAAGAGCCGTGTTCTGTCCAACGATGCGTTGGACAACACGCTTGGGACGTTTGTTGCGTCGATTGTGCGCTGGGCAATTCTACTCACTGTATTTGTCGCGATCCTCGGCGTGTTCGGGATCGAAGCGACCTCGCTTGTTGCGGTGATGGGCGCGGCGACCTTGGCCATTGGTCTTGCCTTGCAGGGAACGCTCAGCGATCTGGCGGCTGGTTTTATGCTGGTCCTGTTCCGGCCTTATAGCCTTGGTCAATATGTTACGATTGGCGGCACATCTGGCACGGTGAAAGAGCTTAACCTGTTCTTCACCGTCTTGGTTACGCCCGACAATGTGCAGATCACGCTCCCAAACGGTCAGGCTTGGGGCGCAATTATCACCAACTATTCGGCCAATGACACCCGTCGCTTGGACCTGACATTCGGAATTGATTACGCCGATGATCCGGACAAGGCGATCGCAATTCTGATGGATCTTGCCAATGCAGACGAGCGGATCCACCAAGACCCCGAGCCTTGGGTGCGTGTGACGAACCTGGGCGACAGCTCGGTCGATATCGGCTGTCGGTTCTGGTGTCTTGCCAGCGACTATTGGGAGCTAAAGTGGCACCTGCTGAAAACTGCCAAGACCGAGTTCGACAAACAGGGAATCTCTATCCCCTATCCGCATCAGGTTCTTGTTCAACGCTCAGAGTAATCACAAAAGGCCGGCCCAATGGACCGGCCTTTTGGTTTCTGAATTGTCAGATTTACGCGGCTTTTGGCGTCAACGCGGCTTCGACAACTTCGCTGGCATCCACGCTGGGTAGGCCGAGCGCTTTGCCGACGGCTTCGTAGGTCAATTGACCGGCGTGCACGTTGAGACCGTTCATCAGGTGATGATCGTCAGCGCAGGCTTTTGCCCAGCCCTTGTTGGCCAATGCCAGCATGAACGGCATGGTGGCATTGCCCAAAGCGATGGTCGATGTGCGGGCAACCGCGCCAGGCATGTTGGCGACGCAGTAGTGCATGATGCCATCGACTTCGTAGATCGGGTCTGCGTGGGTCGTTGCCTTTGAGGTCTCAAAGCAACCACCCTGATCGATTGCCACGTCAACCAGCGCCGCACCCGGTTTCATCTCGGAAAGCTGCG
>JBELFK010000010.1:37623-40263 GCA_042092935.1 Paracoccaceae bacterium
TGATCGATTGCCACGTCAACCAGCGCCGCACCCGGTTTCATCTCGGAAAGCTGCGTGCGTGAGATCAGCTTGGGGGCTGCGGCCCCGGGGATCAGGACGGCACCGATGACCATGTCGGCCTCGCGGACCAGCTCGATCGTGTTCGCCTTGGATGCGTATGAGGTTTTGAATTCGCCGCGAAACGCGTCATCAAGGTAGCGCAGACGCGGCAGCGACATATCAAGAACGGTGACATCCGCCCCCATGCCCGCAGCGACGCGCGCTGAATGTGTGCCGACGACGCCTCCGCCGATGACAACAACTTTGGCGGGCCCGACACCAGGCACGCCGCCCATCAGGACTCCGCGACCGCCATTTGCCTTCTGGAGCGTCCAAGATCCGACCTGAGGTGCCAATTTGCCAGCAACCTCAGACATCGGGGCCAATAGGGGCAGGCCGCCGCTGCGGTCGGTAACGGTTTCATAGGCAATCGCCGTGCAACCGCTGTCCAGCAGGTCTTTGGTCTGCTCAGGATCGGGGGCGAGGTGGAGGTAGGTGAACAGCAACTGACCGGGGCGCAGCATCTTGCGCTCGACCGCCTGAGGCTCTTTCACTTTGACGATCATATCCGCAGTTGCAAAAATCTCTTCAGCGGTTTCGATGATGGTCGCACCAGCGGACACATAGTCTTCATCGGCAAAACCGGCACCAAGACCGGCACCAGATTGAATAAGAACGTCGTGGCCGTTGTGAACGGCTTCATGGGCCGCGTTTGGCGTCATTCCAACGCGAAATTCTTGGGGCTTGATTTCGGTAGGGCATCCGATTTTCATGTCAAATCCTCCTATTGACTGACGATAGGATGTCACCCTGTGCACGCAATTGCCTTGAAACTTTGCCCGAGCGTGGTAACATTTTTGCAAGTAATGACGACTTCAGAACAAACCGGTGGAAGAATATTGCGCGAAATTGGATTGGACGAAATAGACCGAAAGATTCTCAGGGTTCTGCAAAAGGAAGGCCGCCTGTCAAATGCCGATCTGTCCGAGCGTGTAAACCTGTCCGCCTCGGCCTGTCATCGCAGGGTTCAACGCCTCGAAACGGACAAGTTTCTAAAGGGCTATGTTGCGCTTCTTGACGCGCGCAAGATGAACCTGCCGACGACTGTGTTTGTTGAGATCACTTTGCAGGCGCAAGCGGACGAAGTGCTCGAGGCGTTCGAGACCGCCGTTGCCCGTATCCCGAATGTCTTGGAATGTCACCTTATGGCCGGAAACGCGGACTACATCCTGAAAGTGGTGGCCGAGAACACCGACGATTTCGCCCGCATTCACCGCCAATACCTCACCCGATTGCCGGGTGTGGCGCAGATGCAGTCCAGCTTTGCACTCAGAACCGTCTTTAAAACGACAGCCCTGCCGGTGGATTAATCGTCGAAGTATTTGCCTTCGAAATCCGCCGCCGAGTGGCGCTCGATCACTTGTTCGTTGGGGGTTCCATAGGTGCGGTTCACCATGCGCCCCCGCTTGACCGCCGGTCGCGCCCAGATTTCTTCGGCCCAGCGGACGACGTTCTTGTAGCTTTTAACGTCAAGAAACGTGCCAGCTTTATACTGCCAGCCCAGAACGGTGCCGCCGTACCATGGCCAAATTGCGATGTCGGCAATGGTGTAGTCGTCGCCGACCATGAACTGGTTGTTGGCAAGATGTTTGTCGAGAACATCCAACTGACGCTTCACTTCCATCGTGAACCGGTTGATCGGGTATTCCCATTTTTCGGGCGCGTAGGCGTAGAAATGACCAAAGCCACCGCCGAGATAAGGCGCGCTGCCCATCTGCCAGAACAGCCAGTTCATCATCTCGGTCCGCTTTGCAGGGTCCGAGGGAATAAAGGCGTTAAACTTCTCGGCCAGATACAGCAGGATCGACCCGCTTTCAAAAACCCGGGTCGGCGGCGTGGTCGAATGGTCCAACAATGCCGGAATTTTTGAATTTGGGTTGATCTCGACAAACCCTGACCCGAATTGATCGCCGTCGCCGATCAGGATCGGCCAAGCATCATATTCCGCGTCATACCCAGCGGCCAGAAGCTCTTCGAACATAACGCCGACCTTGACGCCGTTCGGGGTGCCTTGTGAGTAAAGCTGAAACGGATGCTCGCCGATCTCCAACTCATCTTCAAACTGAGCACCCGCCGTGGGACGGTTTTGTCCCGCCCAAGCGCCACCGTTTTCCTTATCCCAAGTCCAGACTTTGGGCGGAGTGTATGCGTCAGTCATATTCAAAAACTATTATGTTTGTCTTCTCCCAAAATAGGCAGGTTTTCAGAAAGTGAAAGGGTGGAACGTCTGGTTTTCAATTTCGCCTGAATTGTGATGACCGATCCCGCGTGACCGACCCAAAAAGAAACCCCCGAGGGACAAGCCATCGGGGGTTCTAAACTTTAAAAAGCATTCAAGCTCGGTTTGCTCTTAGAGCATTCCTTCGCGCTGAAGTTTCTTACGAGCGAGCTTACGGGCACGACGAATCGCTTCTGCCTTCTCGCGCGCTTTCTTCTCAGACGGCTTTTCGAAATGTTGCTTAAGTTTCATTTCACGAAAAACGCCCTCACGCTGGAGCTTTTTCTTCAGGGCACGAAGCGCCTGATCGACATTGTTGTCAC
>JBELFK010000011.1:0-9588 GCA_042092935.1 Paracoccaceae bacterium
GCCTCGCCTGTCAGTCTGATCTGAAACCCCAGCACGTGTTTTCCCAAGGTGATATAGGCCATGATAACCGCGATGAGCGCCGCAACGATGCCCCAATGCATACCGGTTCCCGCGATGATCTCGGCGTTGAAGGCGGAAGGGTACTGCTGCAAGTTGCGCGACCCGGGAAACCCGAACCCATCGGGGTTTCTCAGCAGTCCCAAAGCCATAGCTGCCTGCAATTGCTCGGCGACATAGACCAGCATCAACGACACCAGAATCTCGTTGGTGCCAAAACGGACTCTTAGAAAGCCGGGGATCAAGCCCCAGGCCATGCCCCCCAATGCGCCCGCAACAATCATCAGCGGAAATATGAACCAAGCCTCCAAGGGATAAAGCGCCAGCGCGGCCCCTGCGCCGCACAGCGCGCCAACGATATACTGACCCTCGGCCCCGATGTTCCAAATTCCCGCTCTGAATCCAAGTGCCAATCCGATTGCGATCAAGATCAACGGCCCCGCCTTGACCAGCAACTGGGGGCGAGAATACGAGGAAAACTCGCCAAAAAGCGGATCCCAGAAGATCGTGCGAATGGCCTCAAACGGGTTTTTCCCGAGGATGTAAAACAGCAACCCACCCGCGATCATCGTCGCAACAACCGCGACAATCGGGGTCAGATAACTCCAGGCCTTGGAAGGAGAAGGACGACGCTCGAGCCTCAGCATGGGGCCTGCTCCTTTTTCTTTGTCCAAATACTCAAATTCCAACCTGTCAAAACGCGATCACGCATGCGCATGGGCCACCTCCATGTCATGTGCACCCCCGAGCATCAGCCCGATCTGGTCCACCGTCAGCCCTGCCATCTCTCGGCTTTCCGACAATCGACCCTCGTTCAGTGCTGCAAAACGATCCGAGATTTCAGTCAACTCGTCCAGATCCTGCGAAATAACCACGACCGCAGCCCCTCCCGCAGCCAAATCCAGCAAGGCCTGCCGGATCGCCGCCGCCGCCGAGGCATCAACCCCCCACGTCGGTTGGTTCACGATCAAAACGTCGGGATCCTGCATGATCTCGCGACCGATAACGAATTTCTGCAAATTGCCGCCCGATAAAGCCCGCGCAGCCGTTTCCGTGCCAGGGGTGCGGACGTCAAACCGCTCGATAATTTCGGCGGCAAATTTCCGCGCGCCTGCCCATGAAATAAACCCGTTTGAGATCAGGCCCTTGCGGATCGCGCCGCTGAGCAGGGCGTTTTCCGTTAAACTCATCGCGGGGGCCGCCGCATGTCCAAGCCGCTCTTCCGGTGCGGCAAGAATACCGCGTTTGCGGCGCGAGTTTGGCCCCAAGGCCCCGACCGCTTCACCCTTGACGCGCACGGTTTCCGCATCCGTTGGAACTTCGCCGGAAATGGCCGCCAGTAACTCGTCTTGCCCATTCCCCGCGACGCCGCCAATCCCGAGGATTTCACCGGCGCGCACAGACATCGCCACATCCTTGAGCGAGGTGCCAAACTGATTGGGTGATTGGACAGAAAGGCCGGTGATCTCAAGCACCACGTCGCCGCCCTTGTCTGCTTTGCGTTCGGGCGTATGCAACACACTGCCGACCATCATCTCGGCCATGTCGCGCGCCGAGGTTTCCGACGGTACGCATTCGCCGACGTTCTTGCCAAGGCGCAGGATCGTGGCATGATCGCAAAGCGCACGAATTTCCTCGAGCTTATGGCTGATATAAAGAATAGCCGTCCCTTCAGACGACAATTGCCGCAGCGTGGTGAACAGGATGTCGACTTCCTGTGGGGTCAAAACACTGGTCGGCTCATCCATAATCAATAGCTTCGGATTTTGCAGCAAACAGCGAATAATCTCGACCCGTTGACGTTCGCCCGCCGACAGGTCGCCCACCTGGTGAAACGGTTCAAGCGGCAGACCGTATTCTTCGGAAACTTCAACGATACGGGCGGCCAGGTCGCGTTGGCTTGGCGGGTTTTCCATCCCAAGTGCGATGTTTTCGGCGACGGTGAGCGCGTCAAACAGCGAAAAATGCTGGAACACCATCGCGACCCCATGCTGCCGCGCAAAGGAAGGGTTTATCGGCGCGTATTCTGCGCCATGCAGGTGCATCTGCCCGCTGTCGGGTTTGACCAAACCGTAGATCATTTTCACAAGCGTCGATTTTCCGGCACCATTCTCGCCCAATAGTGCGTGAACCTCTCCGGGTTGGATCTCAAACGAGACATTGTCGTTGGCGACGACCCCCGGGTAGGCCTTGGTCAGGCCTGAAATCTTTAACAAAGGGTCCGTCATGCCATCCTGTCTTTTCTGTTCGCGTGTCTGGCGTCTGCTGTTTTGCGCGGCGCGGTTGCCGATACCAGACCCTTGTCATTGGTCCAAGTGGCCGACGAAATTCCCCCGATAGATCGCGCACAATCAACATGCGCGACCGGCCTCGCTAAGGCAATAACTTCTGGTCGATAAGTCACGTCATCCCCCATCGCGAACCCGTTGAACCGCCGCCAATACGCGTTCCGGTGTCGCGGGGCCGTCCAGCGCGGGATAGGCACTGCCGCAGGCCGAGATTGCGTCGCTGATCGCCAGCAGTGCTGAAATTCCCAACATGAACGGCGGCTCGCCCACGGCTTTTGAGCGGTGGATCGTGTTCTCGCGGTTTTCGTTTTCAAAGAGTTGGACGTTAAAAATATCAGGCCGGTCCGAGCAAGCCGGGATTTTATAGGTCGAGGGCGCGTGCGTGCGCAGATTGCCGCGATCATCCCAAACCAATTCTTCCGTCGTCAACCATCCCGTGCCCTGAACATAGCCCCCCTCAATCTGACCGATGTCCAAGGCCGGGTTCAGGCTTTTGCCTGCGTCATGCAGGATGTCCGTGCGCAAAATGCGGTTTTCACCCGTTAAGGTATCAATCACAACCTCGGTGATCGACGCGCCATAGGCGAAATAATAAAACGGTCGGCCTCGGCCAGCGATCCGGTCCCATTGCAGATCGGGGGTCTTATAAAAACCCGTGGCCGACAGCGAAATCCGCGCCTGATAGGCTGCACTTGCGGCCTCGGCAAAACTCAGGCTTTTGTCGCCAAAATTGACGCGGCCACCGACAAAAACCACGTCGCTCGGGGCACACCCATGGACGTCAGAAATATGACCGCTGATCCGCGCTCGGATTTCCTCGCAGGCGATCCGCACCGCCATACCGTTCAGATCCGCCCCGCTTGAGGCCGCCGTCGCCGAGGTGTTGGGCACCTTGGCCGTGTCGGTCGCCGTGATTTTGACATCCTCCAGCGCGATCCCGAAAACCTCGGCTGCGACCTGCGCGACCTTCAGGAACAAGCCTTGTCCCATCTCGGTGCCACCATGGTTCAACATGACAGACCCGTCCTGATAGACGTGCACCAAAGCACCCGCCTGATTGAGATGGGTCAGCGTGAAGGAAATCCCAAATTTGACCGGAGAAAAAGCGATCCCCCGCTTCAAAATCGGGTTCGCAGCGTTCCACGCCGCAATCGTCTCGCGCCGCTTTTGGTAGTCGGCTTGGGCTGCCAGTTCTTTGCTCAAACGTCCGAGGACAAAATCCGTCACCTGCATCCCGTAGGGGGTCTGGTTCTTCTTTTGTCTGGAAATACCCTTGGCACCAGAGGCCCCGGGCACCTCGTCATAGTAATTCACCCGCCGTACCGCCAATGGGTCAACCCCAAGCACGTGGGCGACGTGATCCATAACCCGTTCAATGCCGATCATGCCCTGCGGCCCGCCAAACCCACGAAAGGCGGTGGCGCTTTGGTGGTTGGTTTTCAGGCGATGGCTTTCGATTCGAATGTGGGGCAAATCATAGGCGTTGTCGGCATGCAGCATGGCGCGATCCGCGACCGGTAGCGAAAGATCCTGTGCCCAGCCGCAGCGCATATAGTGCTTGAACTCAATCGCCTGCACACGGCCGTCATCATCAAAACCAACGTCGTATAGCACACGAATATCGTGGCGCTTGCCCGTGATAATCATGTCATCGTCGCGATCATAGCGCATCTTGCACGGCTTGCCGGTTTGCACGGCGGCAATTGCGCAGGCGACGGCCAGCGCGTTGCCCTGGCTTTCCTTGCCGCCAAAACCGCCGCCCATGCGACGGGTCTCAACGCGAACACCATGCATCGACAGGCCCAAGGCCTCGGCCACTTTGTGCTGAATTTCGGTCGGATGCTGGGTCGAGGAATACACGACCACATCGCCATTCTCCTGCGGCAAAACCAGTGAGGCTTGACCCTCAAGGTAGAAATGCTCTTGCCCGCCAACGTCAAGCTGACCGGAAATGCGACGGGTGCACTTGGGCAGTTTGGCCGTTGCATCACCGCTGGCCCAAACGCGTGGGCCGTCTTCGAAACGGCTGTCGGCTTTTAGTGCGTCTTCGACAGTCAGGATCGGCGTGCGGGGGTCGTAGGTGACATTCCCAAGTCGCGCGGCCCTTCGCGCGGCGAGGTGGCTGGTGGCGATGACGAGGAAGATCGGCTGGCCAAGGTAGTGAACCTCGCCCGTGGCCAATAGCGGTTCGTCATGGATTGAGGGTGAAACATCATTCGCAAAGGGCAGATCATCGGCGGTCAAAACGGCCACGACTCCCTCTGCGTTTTGGACGGCGGACAGATCAACGGCTGTGAGAAGGGCCGATGCGACGCTCGATTGGCCGAACGCCAAATGCAACGTCCCCGCCGGTGTCGGGATGTCGTCAACGTAGCGGGCTTGTCCGGTGACATGCAGCGGGCCGCTGTCGTGCGCGATGGATTTGTGAACGCTCATGACACCACCTCAAGCACCGAGGTCGCGTGGCCCTGATCCTCATGCCAGACGCGCCAGAGCATGTTTTGCGCGGTTTCAAGACGATATGAGGCCGAGGCACGCATGTCCGACAGCGGCGTGAAGTCCTGTGCAAAGGCCCCGACTGCGCGCTTGATTGTGGCCTCGGTCCAAGCCGCGCCGATCAAGGCCCTTTCGACATGGGTCGCCCGCTTTGGAATACCGGCCATGCCGCCAAAGGCGATGCGCGCCGTGGTGACGGTGTCGTTTTCAACCGTGATGTTGAACGCGCCCAACACAGCCGAAATATCCTGATCGAAGCGTTTGGACAGTTTATAGACCCTCAACCGGTCGGGTTGCCTGGGAATGCTGATTGCCTCGATAAACTCGCCCGGCTGGCGATCCTGTTTGCCATAGTCGAGAAAAAAGTCCTGCAAAGGGATCTCGCGGTGTTTTTCGCCCTGACGCAGGTGCAGCGTCGCCCCTAGCGCGATGAGGGCAGGGGGCGTGTCGCCGATCGGGGACCCGTTGGCGATGTTGCCGCCAATCGTCGCCGACGCTCGGACTTGCGCCGAAGCAAAGCGGCGGAGCATTTCAGCAAAGGACGGGTACCGCGTGGCGAGTGCGTCTTTCAGATTGGCAATCGAAACCATCGCACCAAAGCGCATAGACGCGTCGGTCTCGGAGATATCGGCGAGGTCGGAGACTTGATTGAGAAACGCGATTCTGGGAAGCGCGCGGAGCTGCTTGGTCACCCAAAGGCCGACATCTGTGGCGCCTGCGATCAAAGTTGCATCCGGATTGTCCGCATAAAATGCGGCCAGTTCGTCTCCGGTTTGCGGGGCGCAAACCGGACCTGCGGGGGCTGGCTGCCCCCGCTCCCCCGCAGGTATTTCGGGCAAGATAAAGGGAGCGGACTCGAGCCAGGTGGCTTTGGGCGCGTGTTCCGCGGTCTTGGCGGCTTTGATGATTGGTGCATAGCCGGTGCAGCGGCAGAGGTTGCCAGCCAGTTGGTCATCGTAATCCGTGGTGCCGTTGTGATGGGCCACCGCCATCGAGGCGATGAAACCCGGCGTGCAGAACCCGCACTGGCTGCCGTGCAGATCGATCATCGCTTGCTGCACAGGGTGGGGAGTGCCGTCTTGGGACGCAATGCCTTCGACCGTGCGAATGGCTTTGCCGTGCAGTTGCGGCAGGAACAGAATGCAGGCGTTCAGCGCCGCTGTTTGGGTTTGGTCCGTCACCATGACTGAGCACGCGCCGCAGTCGCCTTCGTTGCAGCCTTCTTTGGTTCCTGTCAGGCCTCGATCCTTGCGCAGCCAGTCAAGCAGGGTTTGCGTCGGCTCGGGATCGGTCAGCCGGACGGTCTCTCCGTTGAGAAGAAACGCGATCTCCATAATCGTTTAGCCTGCCGCCTTACTAAAGTGCCCCTCCCAATGCGTGCCGTCGATGCGGCGTAGATGACACGCGGGCTTTGTTTTGCTGTGATATGGAACACTCAAAGCGTTTGCTTTTGCAAGAAATTGTTTGGGGCTGTGATCGATGGCGAGCAGAGGGCGCGCGGGATTTTGTCAAGTTTTGCAGGCGAATCGGCAGTCGCTTTCAGGAAAAAGCAAAAGGTGCTTTTTTGTGAAACGTATTCGGATCGGTCCGAGAATCCGGTTTGCCTCGGGGCCGAGGCTGACTAGAGTGACGCCATGAACAAGCCCACACGATTCATCCATCTGCGCACCCATACCGAATACTCGTTGCTCGAAGGGGCTGTGCGGGTGAAGAAACTGGCTGGATTGTGCCAAGACGCCGATATGCCCGCCGTAGCAATCACCGATACGAATTCGATGTTTTGTGCGCTTGAGGCTTCGGTCACGCTCAGCGGGGCGGGCGTTCAACCCATCATCGGCTGTCAGGTTGATTTGACCTATCTGCCGGCCGTTCCAGGTGAACGCGCCAAGGCCCCCGCTCCGGTGGTGTTATTGGCGCAGACCGAGGCGGGCTATGAGAACCTGATGAAACTCTCGAGCTGCCTTTATGTGGATAAAGGCGATCAATTGCCTCAGGTGACTTTGGACGAGCTGCGTGAGCGGTCAGAGGGGCTGATTTGTCTGACGGGCGGACCGATGGGGCCTGTTGGAGTGTTGTTGCAAGCGGGGCAAAACCCTGCCGCTGAAAACTTGGTGGACCAGCTTTACACAATATTTGCTGACCGGCTTTATATGGAGTTGCAGCGGCACCCGGGCGAGGACGGCCAGCCATTGGCTGAACGCCAAACCGAGCAAGGTTTTGTCGAAATGGCCTATGCCAAGGACATTCCCTTGGTTGCCACAAATGATGTCTACTTCCCCAAATCTGACATGTACGAGGCGCATGACGCGCTGATCTGTATCGCCGAGGGCGCCTATGTCGATCAGCAAGAGGATCGCCGCCGGTTGACCGCGCAGCATTATTTCAAGTCGCAGGAAGAAATGGTGACGCTGTTTGCCGATCTGCCCGAGGCGGTTGAAAATACGGTTGAGATCGCCAAACGCTGTGCCTTCATGACGTATCGCCGCGATCCGATCCTGCCGATCTTTGCCGAGGACGAGGTGTCCGAACTAAGGCGGATCGCCAATGAGGGTTTGCAGAAACGACTCGCGGTGATCCCCCATGCGGTGAGCGTTGAAGAGTATCAGGCGCGTTTGGATTTCGAGCTTGGGATTATTGAGGGCATGGGGTTCCCGGGCTATTTCCTGATCGTGGCCGACTTTATCCAATGGTCGAAAGACAACAATATTCCCGTGGGGCCGGGGCGTGGCTCGGGTGCGGGGTCTTTGGTGGCCTATGCGCTGACGATCACTGACCTCGATCCATTACGCTACTCGCTGCTGTTTGAACGGTTCCTCAATCCTGAACGTGTATCGATGCCCGATTTTGACATCGATTTTTGCATGGATCGCCGGGAAGAGGTGATCCGCTATGTGCAGGAAAAATACGGTCGTGATCGCGTGGGTCAGATCATCACCTTTGGCGCATTGCTGTCGAAAGCAGCGGTGCGTGACATTGGACGGGTGTTGCAGATGCCTTATGGGCAGGTGGACCGGTTGTCGAAGCTGATCCCGGTCGAGGGTGTCAAACCCCTATCCATCGCCGAGGCGTTGAAAGAAGAACCGCGGTTGCGGGAAGAAGCCCGCAACGAAGAAGTTGTGAAGCGTCTGCTCGACTATGGCCAGCAGGTTGAGGGGCTTTTGCGGAATGCCTCGACCCACGCGGCGGGGGTTGTGATCGGCGACCGGCCTTTGGATGCGCTGGTGCCGCTTTACCAAGACCCGCGCTCGGACATGCCCGCAACCCAGTTCAACATGAAATGGGTCGAACAGGCGGGGCTGGTAAAGTTTGACTTTCTCGGGCTGAAAACCCTGACGGTGATCCAGAACGCCATCGACCAGATTTTGGCTTCTGGTCGCCCGATCCACATCGCCGCCGACGGGACCGGGCTTTATGAACCCGCCGAGGGCGCTGAAAACCAGATCAACGCGATCCCGTTGGATGACGAGCGGTCCTACAAACTCTATGCGGCTGCGAAAACGGTCGCGGTGTTCCAGGTGGAAAGCTCGGGCATGATGGATGCGCTGCGGCGCATGAAGCCGACCTGCATCGAAGACATTGTTGCGTTGGTGGCGCTTTACCGTCCCGGCCCGATGGAGAATATCCCGACCTATTGCGAAGTCAAAAACGGGTTGAAAAAGATCGAGTCCGTCCACCCCCTGATCGACCATATCCTCGCCGAGACGCAAGGCATCATCGTCTATCAGGAACAGGTGATGCAGATCGCTCAGGAAATGGCGGGCTATACGCTGGGCGGTGCGGACCTGTTGCGCCGCGCGATGGGCAAAAAAATCAAAGAGGCGATGGACGCCGAACGCCCCAAATTCGAAAAAGGCGCGGCGGAAAACGGGGTGCCAGCCAAGAAGGCGTCCGAGGTTTTCGATCTGCTCGAGAAATTCGCCAACTACGGGTTCAACAAATCCCACGCAGCCGCCTATGCGGTGGTCAGCTATCAGACGGCGTGGCTCAAGGCCAATCATCCGGTTGAATTCATGTCAGGCGTGATGAATTGCGATATCCACCTGACCGACAAACTGGCGATCTATGCCGAAGAGGTCCGGCGAGGGTTGGAAATCGAGATCGTTCCGCCCTGCGTGAATCGCTCGCTGGCGGAATTCAGCGTTGTGGATCAAAAACTGGTCTATGGGCTTGGCGCGCTCAAGAATGTGGGCGGTGAGGCGATGCAGCTGATCGTCGATGCGCGCGGTGACAAAGCCTTTGCGACGCTGTTTGACGTGGCGCGCCGCGTGGATTTGAAACGGATCGGAAAGCGGCCACTTGAGATGCTGGCGCGGTCCGGTGCCTTCGATCAGCTCGATTCGAACCGCCGCAAGGTTTTTGACAGCCTTGACGGGTTGGTCGCCTATTCGGCGGCAATCCATGAACAGCGCAATTCAAATCAAGTGTCCCTGTTTGGCGAAGCCGGTGAAGACCTGCCAGAACCCCGGTTGTCACCGGTCGGCGATTGGCTGCCCGCGGAACGTCTCGAGGAAGAGCACAAGGCAATCGGATTTTATCTTTCCGGCCATCCGCTTGATGATTACCTGCCTGCCCTAAAACGCAAGAACGCCCTGACGCTCGAAGACTTGCGCCTGAAGGCAGAACGCGACGGTGCTGCGCTGGGCAAGGTCGGGGTCATTGTCACCGGATTACAGGAACGCAAATCGGGCCGAGGCAACAGATTTTTCCGCATGAACATCTCGGACCCGACCGGTCAGGTGGCGGGGAT
>JBELFK010000011.1:9688-16031 GCA_042092935.1 Paracoccaceae bacterium
GCAACAGATTTTTCCGCATGAACATCTCGGACCCGACCGGTCAGGTGGCGGGGATCGCCTTGTTCCCGGACGATGCGGATGCCGTTCGTGCCGTCTTTGACAAGGGTAATCAGGTTGTCATGACCCTTGAAGCCAAATTCAACGAAGGCCAATTCGATCCGATTGGCCGTTCCGTCGCCCCGATCGATGCTGTTGTGGCTGACGCCGGCGTCTCGGGCCTGCGGATCATGATTGACGAACCAGACGCCGCACAAACGGTTGCCGCGCTTCTGGACCATGCCGCGCAGGCGGCAGTGACGGCTGGCAAGGGCCCAGTGCAGCTCCGCCTGTTCCACCCCTCGCTACCCGGCGAAGTCGATTTGGACACCGGTATGACGTATCCGGTTACCCCGCAAATTAAGGGGGCGCTCAAAAGTCTCGATGGTGTGCTGGGAGTCGAGGAAATTTGAGCCTTCGGCTCAAGCCTGCGGCGCGAGTATTTTTTGGAAAGATGAAAAGGGTTTGGTAACTCTTTTGGGACCAACATGTGCCTGCGTTACAGGCTGGAGAGCCGATGGGCGTGAAAGGTGAAGCCCCGCTTTGACACGTCAGGGCGGGGTGGACTCTTGAAACCTTCTCCCCTCGTTCATCTTTCCATAAATACTCGGGGGTGAATGCCAAAGGCAGAGGGGGCAAAGCCCCCTAGCCAGGCCTCAGTAATGTGGTGGTCTTTCGTCTCCGACCACTACGGCCGCCCCTTCCGAGGCTTCGCGCCCCGCTTCGCGCTCCATCAGTAACTGCACTTTTCGGGTAAGAAGCGCGATGTCGGTGTCCTGACGGGCAATGATGTCCGAAAGCTCCTCGACCGTTTTGGTCAGATGCGCGGCGGTTTCTTCGAGATCGGTGATGCGTGTATCCATGGTGCTCGGATAGCACGGGCCATTGCGCCTATCCAGCCCATGCTTGCTTGCCCCTTGGGCGCGGCTCGGATAAACCGCGCGCGAACCCAAAGCCCTAGGCGGATGTGCATTATGGCCAAGCAAAAGAAACAACCTCGTCCCAAGGCGGCCACGCCCAAAGGATTTCGCGACTATTTCGCCCATGAAGTGACTGAGCGCAGCGAGATGCTGGGCAAGATCGCTGGGGTCTATCATCGCTATGGGTTCGACGCTTTGGAAAGTGCCGCCGTTGAAAAGGTCGAGGCGCTGGGCAAGTTTCTGCCCGACGTGGACCGCCCGAATGAGGGTGTGTTCGCCTGGCAGGACGAAGACGACACATGGATGGCCCTGCGCTATGACCTGACCGCGCCGTTGGCGCGCGTCTATGCGCAGCACCGCAACGACCTGCCGACCCCCTATCGCCGCTACGCGATGGGACCGGTTTGGCGCAACGAGAAGCCGGGGCCGGGGCGTTATCGTCAGTTCTATCAATGTGACGCGGATACGGTGGGCACGGCGTCGATGGCCGCGGATGCCGAGATTTGTGCGGTGCTGGCTGATACCTTGGAAGAGGTTGGGATCCCACGCGGGGATTACCTGGTGCGGGTGAATAACCGGAAGGTTTTGAACGGCATACTTGGTGGCCTTATGGTTGATAATGAAACGACGCGCTCGCTTCCAACTAATTTCAATGAAGCGCTAGAAACGCCTGTAAACGATTGGCAATTCGTTGATCCAGACGCAATCCTACGAACAATCGACAAGTTTGACAAAGTCGGAGCAGAGGGCGTTCTCGAGTTGTTGACAACTGGTCGAAAGGACCAGTCTGGGGCCTTCATTGAAGGTGTTGGGCTGTCGATCGAAGACGCTGAAAGAGTAGTCAGGTTTATGCAGTCAAAAGGTAAAGACAACGCAGAAACCCTTTCGAACCTTCGCGATCTGATGGGGCCTTCGACTCTGGATGCACATGAAGAATATCGCGTCTATCATGAGGGATTGGATGGAGTTCGTGAGTTGCAGCAAATCGCCGACCTCCTCGATGCCCAAGGCTACGGTCCAGACCGCATCGTCATCGACCCCTCCGTCGTCCGCGGCCTCGGCTATTACACCGGCCCAGTCTACGAGGCCGAACTCACCTTTGAAATCCTCGATGAGAAAGGCCGCAAGCGCCAGTTCGGCTCGGTCGCTGGCGGGGGGCGCTATGATGGCCTCGTTAAACGCTTCACCGGTCAGGAAGTGCCGGCCACCGGTGTCTCCATCGGCGTTGACCGCCTTCTGGCGGCCTTGCGCGAAAAGGGTCGCATCAAGTCGCAAGACCAAGGCCCCGTCGTCGTCACCGTCATGGATCGCGACCGCATGGCGGATTACCAGACCATGGTGGCCGAGCTTCGCAATGCCGATATTCGGGCCGAGGTCTATCTCGGCAACCCCAAGAATTTCGGCAACCAGTTGAAATACGCCGACAAGCGCAATTCCCCTATCGCGATCATCGAAGGGGGGGACGAGCATGCCAATGGGGTGGTGCAGATCAAGGATCTCTACCTTGGGGCCAAGATCGCCGAAAGCGCCAGCCTTGAGGAATGGCGCGGCAATCCCAGCCAGTTCGAAGTGCCGCGCGATCAGCTGGTTGCCAAGGTGCGCGAAATTCTCGCAAGCCAATCCGGGCAAGACTGATGGTCACCCGCACTGAAACACGGGCCGAGGCTTTGCGGCTACGCCAGCTATTTGAAGCCGCAGGGGCGCAGGCGGTTGAGACTGATATTCTCCAACCAGCCGAGGTGCTTCTCGACCTTTACGGCGAGGATATTCGCGGCCGCGCTTACGTCACTTCGGACGCTTTGCGCGGCGAACAGATGCTGAGGCCCGACTTCACCGTGCCCATCGTGCGGATGCACATGAACGATGGCGCCGAACCCGCCCGGTATACCTACGCGGGCGAGGTGTTTCGTCAGCAGGAAGGCACGCCGAACCGCGCCAACGAATATCTTCAGGTCGGATATGAGGTCTTTGACCGCAGCAATTCCGCCGCCGCAGATGCCGAAGTCTTTAGTCTGCTTCGAAAGGCGCTCGGGGATGTGCCGCACCGCGCCGCGACGGGCGACATCGGGCTTTTGATGTCGGCAGTGGCCGGTTTGAAAACGACCCAAAACCGGAAATCGGCGTTGATGCGCCATATCTGGCGTCCACGGCGCTTTCGCTGGTTGCTGGATCGCTTTTCGGGGCGTCTTGCTGTGCCGGAATCCCGGGCGGTCTTGCTGGCTGCTGACGATCCGCATCTAGGCGGCGGGCCGATGATCGGCCTGCGTAGCCGCGCGGAAATTGACGTTCGGATTGACGCCTTGCGCGAAGATGCGGCGGTGTCGCTGCTGTCGAACGCCGAGGTTGATCTGATCGATGCCTTGTTGTCCGTCCGCGAAAGCCTGCCAAATGCGCTTGAGCGGCTGCGCGACATTGCGGTCGATATGCCTTCGATTGAGCCGGCTGTTGAGCGGCTCGCGCTTCGCGTCGATGCATTGTCTGCGCGTGGCGAAGACGTAAACGGGCTTGATTTTGAGGCCAGCTACGGGCGCACCTCGATGGAGTATTACGACGGGTTTGTCTTTGGCTTCTACGTCGAGGGTCGCGGCGATTTGCCCCCCGTCGCGACGGGGGGGCGCTATGACGCGCTGACCCGCGTGCTGGGCAAGGGCGACGCCATTCCCGCAGTGGGCGGCGTGATCCGTCCCGGGTTGCTGTTGGAACTGGAAAGGGGCGAGGCATGAGCATCAAGCTGGGTATCCCATCCAAGGGTCGTTTGATGGAAAAGACCTTTGACTGGTTCGGCGCGCGTGGCATTACCATGTCGCGCACGGGGTCTGACCGCGAATATTCCGGCGCGGTTGAGGGCGTTGACGGGGTGCAACTCGTGTTGCTGTCCGCCGGTGAAATCCCCCGCGAACTGGCGGCGGGGCGCATTCATCTAGGCGTCACCGGCCAAGACCTGATCCGCGAAAAACTGGCCAATTGGCCGGCGCGAGTTGAAGAACTGGCCGAGCTTGGCTTTGGCCATGCTGATCTGGTGATCGGCGTCCCTGCTGCTTGGGTCGATGTGGACACATTGGACGATCTGGATGCGGCCTCGGCGGCGTTTCGCAAAGCGCACGGGTTCCGATTGCGCATTGCCACCAAGTACCATCGCTTGATCCGCGACTACCTGCGCGAACATGGCGTGGCCGACTATCAGTTGGTTGACAGCCAAGGCGCAACCGAGGGCACCGTGAAAAACCTGACCGCCGAGGCGATTGCCGACATCACCTCGACCGGCGAAACCTTGCGGGCGAACCACTTGAAAATCCTTTGTGAGGAACCGGTGCTGCGCTCTCAGGCGACCTTGTTTCGCAGTCGCGTGGCCGACGTGGATGGCGCGGGCCAGGACGCACTGGCGGCGTTAAAGGCGAAACTGGGGGTTTAGGCCTGCCCTTTCCCTGCGCGGCGACCGGTTACGTCAACATGACCCGCTTTTGAGCGCTTTTCCGGTCGTTCGACTGAAAGCTGTCGTTGCATCGGGTCGATGCATCCATATTGCGAACACGATTGAGTTTGATTCGCCCCGCTTGGAAACACAGTCACGATTGGCAGAGGGCGGCCAATCACATGTAAGCAGGTGGATGCGTTTGAACTTTGCGAAGTCGGAAACTTGCCTTCGAGGGGTTCGGCGCGGTTTCGCTCTACGACCTGCCCCCGTTGGTTGATGCCATCGCAGACAGCGCGACCTCATTCTAATGCGTGTCGATTGCGAAGCGTTGTAGAGGCTTGTTCAATCCGCCCCTTGCCCGCGCTCGGCAGGCGTTTCGCGTACCGGTCGTGGTCTGCCTGCGTCGTCGATGGCGACAAAGGTAAAGACCGCCTCGGTGACTTTTTCGCGTTTGCCGATGACACCACGGTTCGCCCAGGCCTCGAGGCCGACAGCGATTGAGGTCGTGCCAATCCGATTGATCTGTGTGTAGACACAAAGCACATCCCCGACCTTGACCGGTTGAATAAACTTCATCGCGTCCACGGCAATCGTCGCCACGCGCCCATGCGCGGTTTCGCGCGACACAATGCCGGCCGCGATGTCCATCTGGCTGAGAACCCAGCCGCCGAAAATATCTCCGTTCACGTTGACATCCGAGGGCATGGCAACGGTGCGCAGCGTCAGATCGCCGGTCGGAGTGTCTTCGCTCATTGGCATCGTTCCTTATAAAACGCCGATATCGGCAAGGTCGCCTGCCATTTCCGGCGGCAATTGGTCTTCGTCCTCGCGCACTTGCCGCATGTCCGCGGGCGCGTCATCGGGGCTGAGATAGCGCCAGCCTTGGAAGGGTCGCTTGGGGGCTTGGACGGTCCGGTAGAGCTTGGGTTCCAGCACGATGGCACAGCGGCGAATGCCGTCTTCGCCAAACACCTCGTCAAATCTAACGATTTTCTGGCGGCATTGGATAACCCCCTTAAAGACCCAAAAGATGCTGCCTCCGCTGAGGATTTCCTTCTCGCGCTTCGGCCACATGCGGGTGATGTGGCGCGGCAGACCGTCAGGGCCTTGCGCTTGCGGCATCGCATGCCATTCGGCAAGCCCTTCGATCGTTTCCGACCCGACGCTCAGTTTGATGAGATGTTGTTTTGCCAATTTGGCCCCCAGATTCTCTACCAATAGTATTGGAATTGCGGCGGGCTTCAAGGTATTGTGGTGTGTCAATAAAAATGAGGGATACGCCAATGAGCCGCTTTGCTGCCCCGATTGCACAGCAGATTTGGGATATGAAATACCGCTTCAAACAGGCGGATGGCACCCCCATTGACCAGTCGGTCGAAGACAGCTGGCGCCGTATTGCACGATCCCTGGCCAGCGTTGAAAAAGACGCTGAGACTTGGGAAGACGCGTTTTATCAGGCACTTGAGGATTTCAAATTCCTGCCCGCAGGGCGCATCACCGCAGGGGCGGGCACCGAGCGGCGTGTGACGCTGTTCAATTGTTTCGTCATGGGCACGATCCCCGACAGCATGGGCGGCATTTTCGATATGTTGAAAGAGGCCGCTTTGACGATGCAGCAGGGCGGGGGAATCGGCTATGATTTCTCGACCATCCGCCCCAAGGGCGCGGATGTGATGGGGGTGGCGGCAGATGCCTCGGGGCCGCTGTCGTTCATGGACGTCTGGGACGCCATGTGCCGCACCATCATGAGCGCGGGCAGCCGCCGCGGGGCGATGATGGCCACGATGCGCTGCGATCACCCTGATATTGAGGATTTCATCACCGCCAAATCCGACGCCGCACGTCTGCGGATGTTCAACGTCTCGGTTCTGGTAAAGGATGCGTTCATGGAGGCCGTCAAAGCCGATGGCCCATGGAAATTGCAGTTCAACGGCAAGGTCTATCACACCGTGAACGCCCGCGATCTGTGGAA
>JBELFK010000011.1:16131-19608 GCA_042092935.1 Paracoccaceae bacterium
AATTGCAGTTCAACGGCAAGGTCTATCACACCGTGAACGCCCGCGATCTGTGGAACAAGATCATGCAGTCGACCTATGACTACGCGGAACCGGGGGTGATCTTCATCGACCGCATCAACGCGGCGAACAATCTGGGCTATGTCGAAACCATCGCGGCGACCAATCCTTGCGGCGAACAGCCCCTGCCGCCTTACGGCGCTTGCTTGCTCGGGTCGATCAACCTCGCGCGGTTGGTACGTGATCCTTACGAGACCTCGGCTGATCTTGACCCTGCTGCGCTGAACGATCTGGTCGCCACGGCGATCCGGATGATGGACAATGTGGTGGACGCCTCGAAATTCCCGCTGCCCCAGCAAGAGCAGGAAGCGCTGGCCAAGCGCCGGATCGGGCTGGGTGTCACAGGGTTGGCGGATGCGTTGCTGATGACGGGCTTGGAATACGGCACCGATGAAGCGGCCGCGAAAACCGAAGAGTGGATGAAAGCCATCGCGAGGGCGTCCTATCTGGCGTCGGTGGACTTGGCCAAGGAGAAGGGTGCCTTCCCGCTGTTTGACGCCGAACCCTATTTGTCCTCAGGCAATATGGCGCAGATGGACGACGACGTCCGCGAGGCGATCCGCGAACATGGTATCCGCAACGCGCTGCTGACCTCGGTCGCCCCAACGGGGACGATCAGCCTTTATGCGGGCAATGTCTCAAGCGGCATCGAACCGGTCTTTGCCTATGCTTACACCCGCAAAGTGCTGCAAAAAGACGGGTCGCGCACCGAAGAAGAGGTGGTCGATTACGCCGTGCAGATGTGGCGGGACAAATTCGGCGACACGCCCTTGCCCGATCATTTCGTCAATGCGCAAACCCTGTCGCCTTCGGCCCATGTCAAGATGCAGGCGGCGGCGCAGAAGTGGATCGACAGTTCGATTTCCAAGACGATCAACTGCCCCGAGGACATCAGCTTTGAGGACTTCAAGGATGTCTACATGCAGGCGTGGGATTCAGGATGCAAAGGCTGCACCACCTATCGCCCCAACGACGTGACGGGAAGCGTGCTCAGCGTCAGTGAAGAGAAATCCGCCCCCGAAGTGGTGGCCAAGGATGATGACGAACCGATGCAGCCGCATGGCGACGTAATCTACATGAGCGAACCTCTGGATCGGCCCCAGTCGCTGGAGGGATCGACCTACAAGCTGAAATGGCCGGACTCTGAGCACGCGATTTACCTGACCGTGAACGACATCATCGTCGGCGGGCGTCGTCGCCCGTTTGAGGTGTTCATCAACTCAAAGAACATGGAGCATTACGCCTGGACGCTGGCGCTGACCCGTATGATCTCGGCGGTGTTCCGGCGCGGCGGGGATGTGTCCTTCGTCGTGGAAGAGTTGAAAGCGGTGTTCGACCCGCGCGGAGGGGCTTGGGTGCAGGGCAAATACATCCCCTCGATCCTTGCCGCGATTGGCGGCGTGATCGAGCGGCACATGGTCGCGATCGGCTTCCTTGAAGGCGAAGGGCAAGGGCTGAAATCAGACCCCAAGGCCGAGGCGATGGCGGTGAACGCCGACAGCAAGCCGCGCGGCAAAGCCTGCCCCAGCTGCGGTCAGTTCGATATGCGCATGGTCGAAGGCTGTATGACCTGCGCCAGCTGCGGTCACAGCAAATGCGGTTAAGCGGTCGTTAAGGTTTATGCCCAAAAATTGCCTCAATTCGCAGGTATCGAAAATCAAAAGGCAGGATGTGTGAATTTTGACTCACACCTGTCCAATAAGGGCATTTTAGCACCATAGGCTCTTTTTCCCCGTTGGGGCAGATGCTAGATGGCGTAAAAGATGTGTTGAGGATGCGGTAATGAGGAACCTGTTTGCAGTTCTGATGGCGGGCGGTCTGATGATTGGGTCAATGGCCGGCGCACAGGATTCGTCCGGCAGTTTTTCGACCGCCTATCTGCCCGAAGCAAGTTATCAAGGCCCCGCGACGCGTGTGAAGCTCGGCTATGGCCGTCTTATCAACAATGACCTGATCGGCGAATTGCGCGACCGGTGGCAAACCATGTCGTTCACGTCCAGCCGCGTGATGGGGTATGACTGGAACGGCGAACTGCCCGACGAAATCGGCTCGTTGATCGAGTATCGCTTGCAGGGCAAGATCATCGCACCCGGGGATGTTGAAAACCCTGTGCCGAACGACAGGCTTTATTCGACGTCGGTCTCGCTTGGCGCCCATACGCAATTTGCCTTTGGTGGCGGAGAAGTCAGCCTTGGTGGCGACTTGGTTATTACCGGACCAGTGACCGGACTTTCGGACGTGCAGACATTTGTGCATACGCTGATCGATCGCGATGTGCCCTCGACCTCGACACTGGCGGATATGATCCCGAATGGCATCCATCCCGGATTGGTTCTGGAATACGGTCGCCCCATGGCGCTGGGCGGAACCGCCGAATTGCGCCCGTTCGCCGAACTGCGGACGGGTGATGAAACGCTGATCCGCTCGGGCGTCGATCTCTACTTTGGTGGCATAACCCAAAACGACCTGTTGGTGCGCGAACAGGTGACCGGCCAGCGCTACCGCGCCGTGCGTGGCGATCAATTGCCGGGCTATGGGTTTGTTGTCGGCGGCGATTTCGCGGCGATGGGCAGCTCGATTTACCTGCCGGATCGCGGACCGGACATGACCGATCAGCGCACACGCTTGCGCGCCGGGGTCATGTGGCAGGGCGATGCGAACTCGGTCTTTTACGGAATGACCTGGCTCAGCAAGGAATTCGAAACGCAGGAAGAAGCGCAGTTTGTGGGGTCTTTGCGACTCAATTTCGAATTTTAAACCTTGCCGCGAATCAGGGGGTTCTCAGGATGAGAAACGTCTGGTAACCTACGGTTAATAAAAAAACTAATTAGGCAGGCATACAGGTATGGGGGCGACCTTTCGAGGCACGTTCGTCATCTCCTGGTCACAAACAGAAGTAGACGGTCAAAAGGCCGCAACACTTCAGGCGCTCACCACTGGATCAGTGTGGTCATGGCGCGGCGAGGCAGTACGTGTGGATGGACCGCACGGAGTGCTTAGTCTGAGTGGCGCAGTTGGAGAGGCAGAAACCAGAGCGCGGGCAGCAAAAGCTGTTCGGCGACTGGTAGGCGCAGCGGTTTCGGGCATGCCCGGTCCGCTTGAGAATATCGACGCCGACTGGCACGAGGACGAAAGCTCGTTCATTGTGACCGACGGGCGGGCAACTTTCACCGTGACAATCATCGAACTGGGCGAAAGTGGCGCGCGGCTTTTGATGTTCGTCGATGACATTCCACCACGCGAGAAAGATCTCTGGATCGTTCACCACACGGTCAGCCAAAAAGAACTGACCCGCAACGTCGGTGACGCGGGCGGCGTGATCTGTTTCACGCCCGGTACGATTGTCGACACATTGGATGGCCGTATCCCTGTTGAGCATCTGCAAGAGGGCGATCTGGTTCTGACCAAGGACAATGGCCC
>JBELFK010000011.1:19708-37568 GCA_042092935.1 Paracoccaceae bacterium
TACGTCGATCACGCGCTTAAGGAAGTGACCTATATTCACGTTCTGCTTCCCCAACACGAAGTGGTCTGGGCGAACAATGTCGAGACCGAGAGCTTCCACCCCGCCTCGGCGTCGCTGACGGCGCTGGACGACGCGGATCGGGAACGGCTTTTGCACTGGATGCCTCAGATCGGGCAGGATCCGAATTACTACGGGGATTATGCCCGTCGTAATCTGACCACCGCAGAGGCTGCGATTTTGGGTCACGAGGCGGCCTAGAGCGCAATCCGAAAAGTGGGCACCGGTTTTCGGTCAAATTGCGCGGGCCAAAACGCAGCGCAATCCGAAAAGTGGGCACCGGTTTTCGGTCAAATTGCGCGGCATCATAAGGGCTTTGCCCTCTTGGCCGTTGGCCAATTCACCCAGGATATTTTAAGCCAAAAGATGAGTGGTTGACTCTGTTCATCGGGCCGCTATAAGCGCGCCTTCATTGGTGTTGGTGGACCCCGCAAGGGGAACCCTGTCATTCCGGCAAAATCCGGGAAGAGGACAACGCCCTTCGAAACCTTAAACGAAGGAGATCAGCAGATGACAAAAAGAACTGCTGCCAAGTACAAAATTGACCGCCGGATGGGCGAAAACATCTGGGGTCGTCCAAAATCACCCGTCAACCGTCGTGAATATGGCCCCGGCCAGCACGGTCAGCGCCGCAAGGGCAAGCTGTCGGACTTTGGTCTACAGCTGCGCGCCAAACAGAAGCTGAAAGGCTACTATGGCGACCTGACTGAAAAGCAATTCCGTCGCATCTTTGGCGAAGCCGAGCGTGTGCGCGGTGATACAGGTGAAAACCTGATTGGTCTGCTCGAGCGTCGTTTGGATGCCGTCGTTTACCGTGCCAAGTTTGTTGCAACCATGTTTGCAGCCCGTCAGTTCGTGAACCACGGTCACGTCCTGGTCAACGGCAAGCGTGTGAACATCCCATCTTACCGCGTTTCAGAAGGCGACGTGATCGAAGTGCGTGAGAAGTCCCGCCAGATCGCGGTTGTTCTTGAGGCTACTCAGCTTCCTGAGCGTGACGTGCCTGACTATATCGAGGCCGACCATTCGAAACTGACCGCGACCTTCACTCGGACGCCAGGTCTTTCGGATGTGCCTTATCCGGTCATGATGGAACCAAACCTCGTCATCGAATACTACGCTCAGAACTAAGTTTCAGAGTTTAGCGATTTTGAAGGGCCGTTCCTTGGGGAGCGGCCCTTTTTCGTGGCGGAAATGCAACGGCAGGAAGTTTGGCCGCAAGCATTGCCGCGCAATGGGTCTTGGCGCTTTTCCTGCTTGGTGCGTGAAGTTAAGAGAAGGCACGTGGAGGGGCCGAGATGTCTGAAATTGTAGCGCAGCCAGGTATTCTGGATATTGCATTGTACCAAGGTGGCGCGAGCCATGTGGACGGTGTTGCCGATGTCATCAAGCTGTCCTCAAACGAAAATCCGGCCGGACCCTCACCGGCAGCCGTCGAGGCGTTGCAAAAGTCGGCCTATGGTTTGCACCGCTATCCATCGACCGATCACGCGTCGTTGCGGGGTGCCATAGCGGATCATCACGGGTTGGATATGGACCGTATCATCTGCGGCGTCGGCAGCGACGAGGTGATTAGCTTTTTGTGCTACGCCTATGCGGGCGTCGGCGATGAGGTTATCCACACGGAACACGGGTTTGCGATGTACCGGATTTCAGCGCTCGCGGCGGGTGCAACACCTGTCGAGGTGGCCGAGGTTGATCGCGTCGTTGACGTTGACAACATTCTGGCGGCCTGCACCAAGAAGACCAAACTGGTGTTCATCGCCAACCCGGGCAACCCAAGCGGAACATTCCTGAGCGACGCGGAGGTGCAACGCCTGGCCGAAGGGCTACCGGCGCATGTGTTGCTGGTGCTCGACGGGGCTTACGCCGAGTTTGTTGACGGGTTTGACGGTGGGGCCGCGCTGATCGAGCAGCGCGACAATGTGGTCATGACGCGGACGTTCTCAAAACTCTATGGGCTAGGAGGATTGCGCGTTGGCTGGGGATATGGCCCGAAAGCCGTGATCGATGTGCTGAACCGGCTGCGGGGGCCGTTCAACCTGTCGGCTCCGGCTTTGGTGGCCGCTGAGGCGGCGATCAAGGATGTGGACTATGCTAGGAAATGTGCGGCTATCAATGCCCGCATGCGCGATTGGATCACGACGGCGCTGAACGACATTGGGGTTCGCACGGATCAATCCTTTGCGAATTTTGTCCTCGCGCGGTTTGACAGTGCCGAGACGGCGGATGACTGCGACGCCTATCTGAAATCTAAGGGTTTGATTGTGCGCAAGACGGCGGGGTACAAAATCGCCAACGGATTGCGCATAACCATTGGCGACGAAGCCGCCTGTCGCCGCGTGGTGCATGCAATCGCTCAGTTTTTGGAGGGCAAGCAATGAGCACGCAAATCTATGACCGCGTTGCCCTGATCGGCTTGGGGTTGATTGCGTCGTCGATGTATTGGGCCATCAAACGCGGCGGCTTGGCAGGCGAGGTCAACGGCTTTGCGCGCTCGGCTGAAACGCGGGATGTTGCGCGCGAAATTGGTCTTTGCGACCGGATTTGCGACAGTGCCTCCGAGGCCGCTGAGGGTGCTGACCTTGTGGTACTCTGCGTGCCGGTCGGGGCGATGGCGGCGGTTGCTGCCGAAATTGCGCCGGTGCTGAAGGCCGGGGCGACGGTCTCGGATGTTGGATCGGTCAAGAAAGCGGTGATTGAGGCGGTTGGACCGCACTTGCCCGACAACGTGCATTTCATTCCAGCCCACCCGCTTGCGGGCACCGAACATTCGGGGCCACGCTCGGGGTTCGCGGAACTCTATGACAATCGCTGGTGTATCCTTGTGCCCGAAGGGGCGGACAAAGATGCGACCGAGCGTTTGCGCCGCTTGTGGGAGGGCATGGGATCCAACGTTGACGAGATGGACGCCGAACACCACGACCTTGTGTTGGCCGTAACCTCCCACACGCCGCATTTGATCGCCTACACGATGGTTGGGGTCGCGGATGATCTGCGCCGCGTGACGGACAGCGAAGTGATTAAGTATTCGGCGGCAGGGTTTCGTGATTTCACCCGCATTGCGGCCTCGGACCCGACCATGTGGCGGGATGTGTTTTTGAACAATAGGGACGCAACGCTTGAAATACTCGGGCGGTTTACCGAGGAGTTGTTTGCCCTGCAACGGGCCATTCGCACGGGCGACGGCGATGCGCTGCACGCGTATTTCACCCATACCCGCGCGATCCGGCGCGGCATTATTGAGGCCGGTCAGGACACAGAGGCCCCCGACTTCGGGCGTGGTGCCGCCTCGGCGTCAGAGAACGGTCAGGACTAGCGATTGGGGGCGCTGCCCCCTTGAGCCTGCGGCTCAATTCCCCCGAGGTATTTTGGGCAAGATAAAGAATAAAATGTCCGACCTTTAACGTGAGACAGTGGCAAGGCCGGACGCTTTAGGGGATGCGGATGATCGGGGCATTTCCGATCACCAGCGGGCCGAGCCAGGTTTTGCCGTTTTTGAATTCGAAGGGCAGATCAAGGGTTTCCGGATTGCCCGAGAGGCCAGAGATGACGTTGAGCGTGATTTCGATTTGGGTCAATGCGCGGGTAGAGAGGCGGCCACTTTGCCGTTCGGCTGCAAGCATGTCGCGCCAGTTTCGGACCTTCAGGGTGATTTCCCCGATCGGGGTGCCCGCCTCGCTGATTTCCGCCTCTCCGGCGGCGGCGAGTCGGAGGCCGTTCCACTCGGCCTCGGCCAGGGCGAGTTTGATACGCTCGGGTTGCGGGCGGCCGGATTCAATTGCGGAAAGGGTGAGCGGGGCGGACAGGCGGACCTCGAGATCTGCCGTTAGCCTGTCGATTGCGCCAATGTCGTTGATCCATCCGGGCAAAGCGCCCGCAATGCCGCGTGCGTCGAGCGCGACGCGGTAGCTGTTTTGCGCCGGTAGCGCCTCGGCGGTGAATTGAGAGACGTCGAGAGAAAGCGTACGCGCGTCGCTTGTTGAAAGCTCTAGCCCCTCGGCAACGATTATCAACCGCTCTGGCGAGAGCGTGCCCATGTCCGCGATCTTGAGGCTGGCCCGCAGGTCGGTCGTTGTCACCGTGGTTTGGCGCACGGGTGAGACCAGGGTTTGGGTGTTGGCCATAACGGCGATCAGATGCGAGGGGTTATAGCTGAGACGCATCAGCCGAAGGAACGGGGTTTGCCAAACCACGTCGGCGCTGGGGTCGCCGAGACGGGGGGCGGTCAGCGTGGCATCTAATCGGTTCGGAAACCCGCTGACGCTGAGGTCGCTATAGTCGGCAACCCAGCCGTCGGCATCGCGTGCTGCAAACCACGCGGCAATCGCGGATTTTTGCACGTTGGCATTCCAGAACCAATAACCTGACCAGCCAAGCGCTGCCACGATCACGAGGATGGTTAGTCGTTTCATTGGATGTCTCTTTCAGTCAGGGCGCTGCAATCATTGACGTCATTAAATCCAATTTCCGGTTCCCACAATTCGCTTTGCGCTTTAGGGGAGGTGTAACGTCTAAAAAGACAAGGACCAGATCATGACGCTTTGGGTTTTCGGCTATGGATCGCTGCTTTGGAACCCCGGATTTACGCCGGCTGAGCAACAAGTCGCCACCCTTCAAGGTTATGCGCGCAGCTTTTGCATGCGTTCAATCCATCATCGTGGCACCGAAGAGGCGCCGGGCCTTGTGTTGGCGCTGGACAAATCGCCCGAGGGTCTGTGCGACGGGATCGCGTTCCGCGTGACACCGGGCGAGGAAGAGCGGGTTCTGAGCGAGCTGCGCGAGCGTGAGTTGATCTCGTCTGCTTACTATGAAGACCATGTTATGCTGGATTTCAGGGATGGTCGGCGGGTCGAGGCGGTGGCCTACATCATCGATCCCGACCATGTGCAGTATTGCGCGCTTGATCTTGAGACTCAGGCGCAGATCATTGCCAGTGCCGTTGGTGGGCGCGGGCCGAACCATGAATACCTTCACAATACCGCCGAGCATCTGAACGAAGTCGGGCTGGAAGATGCCGATCTGAACTGGTTGAGCAGTCGCGTGCGCGGACTGATGGGATAGCGCTTGGCTTATCGGCGGGGTTTGCCTATTCTCCGGCGCGATGAGGCAGGGCTTTGGAGAGCATTGAAATGGGCTTGCTTGAGCCAGAGGTAAAAGCGCAGTTTTCTCAACCGATACGTCAGATTTTGCTGATGTTGATCGTCTTGGGGCTTACAGCGGCATTGGTTGTGCTGGCCTACCCCAGCGTTGCTCCGGTTTTTCTAGCAAACCCGTGGCTGAACGGCGTCATTATCGGCGTCTTTTTCATCGGTGTGCTGGCCTGTTTCTTTCAGGTGGCGCAGATGGTGTCCTCGGTGCGATGGATCGAAGGCTTTGCCGCTGAAACTCCGGGGCATGAGCTGACCAAAGCGCCGCGACTGCTGGCGCCCTTGGCGGCTTTGCTGCGGACCCGTGGCAAGCAGGCGCAAATATCGTCAAGCTCATCCCGCTCGATCCTGGATTCGGTTGCCTCGCGCATTGAAGAAGTGCGCGACATCACGCGATATATCGTCAACACGCTGATTTTCCTCGGGTTGTTGGGGACGTTCTACGGGCTTGCGACGACCGTTCCGGCGCTGGTGGACACGATCCGCAACCTTGTGCCGCAAGAGGGCGAGGCAGGCGTCGCTGTCTTTACGCGCCTGATGTCAGGCTTGGAATCGCAACTTGGGGGCATGGGGATCGCCTTTGCGTCGTCTCTGTTGGGCCTTGCGGGATCGCTGGTCGTGGGGTTGCTCGAGCTGTTTGCCGGGCACGGTCAGAACCGGTTCTACCGCGAGCTGGAAGAATGGCTGTCGTCAATCACGCGGCTTGGCTTTGCGGGCAGCGACGGCGAAACCTCGCCCGAGCAGGGGGCCATGGTTGTGATGGCCGATCACCTGTCGCAGCAGATGGAAATGCTGCATTCGATGATCGCGCGATCCGACGAAAACCGGAACGCGGCGGATGCGCGTCTGGAACAGTTGATGGCGTCGATGGATCGCATGACGGACAGGATGCGCGCAGATGAGAGCGAAACGCTTTTGGCGCAGGTCGTCGAAGGGCAAACTCGGCTGATTTCCGCGCTGGAAAAAGGCTCGGTCGGTGGCGATATGGATGCGGAAAGCCGGTTGCGTTTGCGCAGCATGGATCAGCAATTGCTCCGCATTCTTGAGGAGCTGTCGGCAGGTCGTCAGGAAGCCATGGCGGAATTGCACAACGACATATCCGCGCTCAATCGAAGCCTCCAGCAGCTTGCGCCCAATCGCGGCCCCTTTAGCGAGGGCTGAGCATGGCGCTTCACCGCCGCACCGGGAACCGCTTTCAAACGTCGATCTGGCCGGGTTTTGTGGATGCGATGACCGGTCTGTTGCTGGTCTTGATGTTCGTTCTGACGATTTTCACCGTCATTCAGTTTGTCTTGATGGAGACCATCTCGGGGCAAGAGGACGAGATGTTCGAACTGTCGGCCGAGGTTTCGGCGCTTGCCGACGCCCTCGGGCTTGAGCGTGATCGCACAGCAGAGTTGACCTCGGATGTCAGGTTCCTGACGCAAAATCTCGACGACGCCGAGGCTCAGGCCGCGGCCCAATCGGCGATGATCTTGGCGCTACGCAATGATCTTGATGCGCAAACCACGGCGCTCAACGCGGCCAATGCGCAGATCACGGCGTTTGAAGATCAGGTGGCGGCCCTCTTGTCGCAACAGGCGGAAAACCTCGGGGCGATTGCAACGCTTGAGGCATCCGAGGCGGAATTGCTGTCCGAACAAGAGGCGCTGAACCTTGCACTTGCCGCCGCGCGGTCCGAGATCGATGAACAGGTCGAACAGGCCCGTCTGGCCGCGGCGCGCGAGCAGGCGTTGCAGGCATTGATCGCTGACCTCGAAACCGAAAACCTAAGCGTTAACGACAGTCTCGCAGCCGCCTTGGCGTCGCTGAGCGACGAACAGACAAAGGTTCAATCGCTTAGTCAGGAACTCTTGGAGACGATGGCTTCGCTCGAAGAAACGGCTTCGGCGCTGGCCGAGGAAGAGCAGGCGAAACTGGCCGAGCAGGCGGCGCTTTTGGCGTTGCAAGAGCGGCTTGCCGAAACCGAAACCGCATTGAGCGAAGAAGAAAAGGCCCGCATAGCCGAGGCCGCCGCCGCCGAAGCGCTGCGCGAACGCCTGCGAAATGCGCAATCCGAGTTGACGGCGATGACCTTGGCGCTTGAGGCCAAACGCAAAGAGGCTGAAGACACGCTGACGCTTTTGGCCGCCGCCAAAGCAGCGGAAGAGGGGTTGAATGCCAAATTGGCCGCAGCGCTTCTTGCCAACGCCGAGCTTGACCTCAAATTGCAGGAAACCGAAACCTCGCTTGCCGACGCGGAAGCTGCGCGCGACGATTCAGCGTCGCAATTGTCCGAGATCGAAGCCGCTTTGGCCAAGGCGCTTATCAACGTGTCGCAAGAGGCCGACGAGGTCGCCCTCGTCGAAGCTAAACTGCAGGAGGCCCTGTTTGAACTGTCGCGTGCGCAGGATCGCATCCGTGCACTTGAACGCTCAATGGCGGCGCTGCGGACCCAAGTCGATCAGGGCGAGGCCGCGCTTGCCGATCTGACAACCCGCTACAACGACGAAAAAACCGCACGCGATACGGCGGAGCTGGCGAATGTGCAAGCGGGCGTTGATCGTAGCGAATTGTCGGATTTGCTGGCGCAAACCCGCACGGCGGCGGAATTGGCAAATGAAACTGCCGCGCGTGCGCTTGCAGCGCAAGAGGCCGCCGAGGCCCGTGTCACTGCCCTTGGCGATGAAGCTGTAAAACTCCAGGGCGAACTGGCAGCGGCCCAGACCGCATCCGCGGATGCCGCCGCCAAGGTCGCCGATCTTGAGCTCGCCCTGGCAGAAGCGTTGGCCGCCCGCGAGACGCTTGAGGCGGATGGCAGCAGTCTGGCCGCACGGTTGGCCGCGGCATTGGCTGCGAATATATCCGCACAGGCGGGTCTGGAACAGTTAAGATCCGAAGGCTCGGACCTCGCGCAGGAAAAGGCGCGTCTTGAAGACGAGTTGGCCAAGGCGCTCGAGGCTAGGCGTTTGGCACAACAGGCTGCCGAAGACGGTGCGGCGGAATTGGTGAACGCGCAGCGCGACCTTTCGGTTTTGCGTGAAGAACTGGCCCAAGCATTGCTGCGCAGCCAGATGAGCGAAGAAGAAATCACCGCCAAACTGACAGCGGCAGAACGCAATGCCGCGCTGTTGAAGATCGCGCAGGAAGAACTGAGCGCGGCGGAAGAAACGACAGCAAAGCAGCAGCGTGATTTGGAATTGCTGAACGCACAGGTGGCGGATTTGCGCACCCAGATGGGTCGGCTTCAGAATCTGATCGACGAGGCCGAAGCCAAGGACATTGCCAGCAATGTGCAGATCACCAATCTTGGCAACCGCTTGAATACGGCCCTGACCCGCGCCGCGGCGACAGAGCGTCGACTGCGGCAGTTAGAGGAAGAAAACAACGCGTTGCTAGCCGCCGAAAAAGAGCGTCTTGAGGCCGAGAACGAAGCGCTCGAGAAGTACCGCTCGGAATTCTTTGGCCGCTTGCGCGAATTGATCGGGGATCGCGACGATGTGCAGATTGTCGGCGACCGCTTCGTGTTTTCGTCCGAGGTTCTGTTTGCATCAGGCGAAGCCGAGTTGTCCGCGGCAGGTCGCGACGAGATCGCCCATGTTTCAGAACTGCTCCGAGAGATTTCCAGCCAGATCCCGCCCGAGATCGATTGGATTATTCGCGTCGATGGTCACACCGACAACATTCAAATGCTTCCGGGCGCTGAATTTGCCGACAACTGGGAACTGAGCCAGGCCCGCGCCCTGTCGGTCGTGCGCGATATGGTGAACGAACACGGCATTTCGCCGAGACGCCTGTCGGCCAACGGGTTCGGCGAATTCCAGCCTTTGAACCCGGCGAATACCGCCGAGGCCCGCGCGCAGAACCGTCGGATCGAGCTGAAATTGACCGAGCGATGAGCGCACGCACGCAATCCCTGGCGTTGGTGTCGCTTGTCGTGCGCGACTACGACGAGGCGATTGCGTTTTATGTGGGCACGCTTGGGTTCGAGTTGGTCGAGGACAGCTTTCAACCTGCGCAGAACAAGCGTTGGGTCGTCGTGCGGCCACCGAACGGCAGTGGGGCCTCGTTGCTTTTGGCGCGGGCGTCGGAAACGCGCCAGTCGGACTTCATTGGCGATCAAACCGGCGGGCGGGTGTTTCTGTTTCTTCAAACCGATGATTTTTGGCGCGACTACAACGCCTATGAACAAGCCGGTGTCGAATTTGTCCGCGCCCCCAAAACCGAGGATTACGGAACCGTGGCCGTGTTCAAGGATCTCTACGGAACCCTCTGGGATTTGGTCGAGTTCACAAAATAAAAGGGCCGCAAAACTGCGACCCCTTTTGGTTTACTCAGCCGTCAGAAGCGGGGGCTTTTTGCCCTCAATCTTGGGCTTCTCGGGGCCTGAAAGCTGTAAATCCAGCTTGTCGTCCTTGACGCCCACTTTGACCAGACCACCTTTGGCGAGTTTGCCAAACAGCAGTTCTTCGGCCAGCGGCTTCTTGATATGCTCTTGAATGACGCGGCCCAGCGGTCGGGCACCCATTTTGGTGTCATAGCCGCGATCCGCGATCCATTCGGCGGCGGGGCGCGTCAGTTCAATCGATACATTACGATCCATCAACTGCGCTTCGAGTTGGAGAACGAATTTCTCGACGACCTGCAAGATAACCTCTTTCGGAAGGCTGCCAAAGCTGATGACCGCGTCCAGACGGTTGCGGAATTCTGGCGTAAAGGTGCGCTCAATCGCGGCGGTGTCTTCGCCGGTGCGTTTATCGCGGCCAAAGCCAATCGCCTCTTTCGCTTGTTCCGAGGCACCGGCGTTTGACGTCATGATAAGCACGACATTGCGGAAATCCGTGGTTCTGCCGTTGTGATCGGTCAGTTTGCCATGATCCATGACCTGCAACAGAATGTTGAACACATCTGGATGGGCTTTTTCAATCTCATCGAGAAGCAGGACGCAATGCGGATTCTGGTCAACGCCGTCGGTCAACATGCCGCCTTGGTCAAAACCAACATAGCCTGGGGGCGCACCGATCAAACGGCTGATCGCGTGTTTCTCCATATATTCGGACATGTCAAAACGCAGCAACTCAACGCCAAGCGTGTCGGCAAGTTGTTTGGCGACCTCGGTCTTGCCGACGCCCGTTGGGCCTGCAAACAGGTAGTTGCCGATGGGCTTTTCCGGTTCGCGCAATCCGGCGCGTGACAGCTTGATGGCGCTCGATAGGGCTTCGATTGCTTTTTCCTGCCCGAAGACCACGCGTTTCAGCGATTTTTCGAGATCTTTGAGAACCTCGGCATCGTCCTTGGACACGTTCTTGGGCGGAATGCGGGCGATCTTCGCCACGACCGCTTCGATCTCCTTAACGCCGATGGTTTTGCGGCGTTTGCTTTCCGGCACGAGGTGCTGGGCGGCACCGGCCTCATCAATGACGTCGATGGCCTTGTCGGGCAATTTGCGGTCGTTGATGTAACGCGCTGCAAGCTCAACCGACGATTTGATCGCATCGGCGGTGTATTTCACGCTGTGATGCTCTTCAAAGTAGGGTTTCAAACCGCGCAGAATTTTTACGCTGTCCTCAACCGAAGGCTCATTCACGTCGATTTTCTGGAAACGACGCGCCAGCGCGCGGTCCTTTTCAAAATGCTGGCGGAACTCCTTGTAGGTCGTTGACCCCATCGTGCGCAGTTTGCCGCCCTGCAACGCAGGTTTCAGCAGGTTTGACGCATCCATGGCCCCACCAGATGTGGCCCCCGCGCCAATGACGGTGTGGATTTCGTCGATGAACAACACGGCGTCGGGGTGATCCTCAAGCTCGGTCACCACGGCTTTCAGACGCTCTTCAAAATCCCCGCGATAACGGGTTCCGGCCAACAGGGCCCCCATGTCGAGAGAATAGATCGTGGTTTGCGACAAAACTTCGGGAATGTCGCCTTTGACGATTTTATGGGCCAGACCCTCGGCAATGGCGGTTTTGCCGACACCCGGATCACCGACAAGAAGCGGATTGTTCTTGCGGCGGCGGCACAGCACCTGAATGCAGCGCTCAACCTCGGCGCTTCTGCCGATCAGCGGATCGACATCGCCTTCGCTGGATTTGGCGTTCAGATCGACGCAATATTTGGCAAGCGCACTTTCTTTGGCGTCACCGCTGGCTTCGGCATCGACGGTGGCTTGATCCTCATGCTCATCATCTGCGCCCTGCACCGAGCGGCTTTCGCCGTAGTTCGGATTTTTGGCAACGCCGTGGGCGATAAAGTTGACCGCATCGTAGCGGGTCATTTCCTGTTCTTGCAGGAAGTAGGCCGCGTTGGATTCACGCTCGGCAAAGATGGCGACAAGGACATTGGCACCCGTCACCTCGGTTCGGCCCGAGGATTGCACATGGATCGCAGCGCGCTGAATGACGCGTTGGAACGCGGCCGTCGGCACAGCTTCGGATCCTTCGACATCGGTGACCAGATTGGACAGGTCGTCTTCGATGTAGTCTACAAGGCTTTTGCGCAGGTCGTCGAGATCCACATTGCAGGCTTTCAGTACATGGACCGAGTCAGGCTCGTCCAGAAGCGCGAGCAACAGATGCTCAAGCGTTGCAAACTCATGGGATCGCGAATTCGCCAAACCCAAAGCCGAGTGAATTGCCTGCTCTAACGTGTTTGAAAATGAGGGCACTTTGCGCGCTCCTTCCTTTATAATTGCGTTGGGTAGGTCGAACCTATCCCTTGTGTGTTAAACTTTGGTCCTTTGGCGCGAACCTTCAAGGGTTTTTTTGGATCAATCTGTCATCAAGCTGGTCACGATTTGTTAGCAGATTGTGACTGAGCCGCTTAAAAACTGTCTTTGGCTTGGCGTACCCGCGCGAAAACAGCACCGGCGTCGGCCTCTTTCAAGCCGACGCTGGCCTGCACTTCGGGTATATGACCGCGCAGGAAGGGGTTGGTGGCCATTTCCTCGGCCAAGGAAGACGGAACGGTCGGCTGGCCCGCTGCGCGGGCAGTTTTGACAGCCTCGATGCGGGCGATCAGGTCGGGGTTGCCCGGCTCGATGGTCAGCGCGAATTTGCCGTTGGCGGTGGTGTATTCGTGACCCGAATAGACAAATGTGTCTTGGGGCAGGGCCATCAGCTTTTGCAGGCTTTCCCACATGACCGCTGGGTCGCCCTCAAACAAGCGGCCACAGCCAAGCGCCATCAGGCTGTCGGCGGTAAAGACGGCTTTGGCGGCAGGGATGTAAATCGCGATGTGCCCGAGTGTGTGGCCTGACACATCAAAGATCGAGGCCGCCATACTGCCGATTTGGATCGCGTCACCCTCGGCTACCGAGACGTCCAGCGCGGGAAGACGGTGCGCGTCCGCCCGCGCGCCAACAACCTGCGCCTTATGTGCGGCCAGGATGCCCGCCAACCCGTCGACATGATCCCAGTGGTGATGGGTCAAAAGCACCATGTCCAGCGACCACCCCCGATCTGCCAATGCTTGCAAAATCGGCGTTTCTTCGGGGGCATCGACAAGGGCGGTAAAGCCGGTTTCATCGTCGTTGAGCAAAAAGGCATAATTGTCCGCGAGGCAGGGGATTGTGACGATTTCGAGGGTCATGGGCTTTCCTTGTGGGCAATCTGTGCTTAACTCTGCTTGATTGATCCTAAGACGTTTCGCCCAAACTTAAATGGCAAAAAATCTTGCGAGTCGTGACGGGTCGTCGAAATTGGCGGGAAATCTCTGATCTTCTCGCGTCGGAAAGTGATCTCGATACGCTGATAGAGGCGCGCTCATGCATCTGGACGTTCAGGATTTACGAAACTTCTACTACCGCAGCGCCTTGGGCCGCGCGGTCCAAAGATCGATCAGCGAGAAAATCATGCAGCGCTGGCCCGAAGCAAACGGCCAAACGGTTGTCGGATATGGTTTCGCCGTGCCGCTTTTGCGGACTTATCTCAAATCCGCCCGACGGGTCATCGGCCTGATGCCCGGGCCTCAGGGGGTAATGCCTTGGCCCGCCGGACTGCCGAATGTCTCGACGCTGTGCCATGAAACCATGTGGCCGATTGAGACCGGGCATGTGGACAAGCTGGTGATGATGCACGGGCTTGAGACCAGCGATGACCCCAACGCCGTTCTGTCCGAAGCATTTCGCGTGCTCGGGCCGGGTGGCAAACTGATCCTTGTTGTGCCCAACCGTGCGGGGCTGTGGGTGCGGGCAGATCACACGCCCTTCGGGTTTGGCCGCCCATATACGCTCGGGCAATTGGAGACGCAGTTGCAACTGCACCAGTTCATGCCCGAGTTTCACTGCGGCGCATTGCATTTCCCGCCCTCGCAAACGCGGTTCTGGCTGAAGACTTCGCATGTGCTCGAAAGCATGGGCACGCGGCTATCCATCAAGCTGACCAGTGGCGTTCTGATTGTCGAGGCGGACAAGCGCGTCCACCTGCCCGCAGATCGCGGAACCGCTGTGCTGGACAAGAAGTTCGAAGCGCTGGGCAGCTTGCGCCCGGCGGGGGCGGGACCAGCCTAGCGGTGTGGCGACTCGGTAATTTGTGTCAAAAATGAACCTTTTCGTGAATGCTGCACGTGCGCAATAGGTCGCACATTCGTTAACCTATTGATTTTATTCACACATAGCATCGGCGGAATACAACATACTGTGTTGCTTGGCGCATATTGGTCTGGTACATCGACGCTGATTTTCAGTGCTTTGAACTTGTTCAAGGTTAACCAACGTCCTCGGGGTGGTTTGCACAAACCGAACCGGGGCCAGATATCGGAAGGGTGGACGTGTCCGAACCAGCTTCGATCTCCTCAGGCATTGCAGAACGCTATGCCACCGCGATCTTTGAGATCCTTCAGGAAAACAATGACCTGAACGGACTTGAAGCCAGCGTAGATTTCCTCGCAGATGCTTTGAATACAAGCGACGACTTGCGCAACCTGATTCACTCGCCAATTGTTTCGCGCGAAGATCAAGGCGCGGCCATCACGGCAATTGCTGCCAAGATGGATCTCGTCGAAGGCATGCGCAACGCTCTTAGCCTGATGGCTCAGAAGCGCCGCCTCTTTATTCTTCCCCAGCTGATCGAACAGCTGCGCGAGATGATCGCCGATCATAAAGGCGAAGTGACAGCCGAGGTTACCAGCGCAAAAGCTATGACCAAGGGTCAAACAGACAAACTTGCCGCCGCGCTCAAAGAACGCGTTGGCAAGGACGTGAAGATTAATGCGGCCGTCGATAAAGATATTATCGGTGGCCTTGTTGTTAAAGTGGGCTCGAAGATGATCGACACGTCGATCCGCTCCAAGCTCAACTCCCTCCAGAATGCAATGAAAGAGGTCGGATAAATGGGTATCCAAGCTGCAGAGATTTCTGCGATCCTGAAGGACCAGATCAAGAACTTCGGTCAAGAAGCCGAAGTTGCTGAGGTTGGTCGTGTGCTTTCCGTCGGTGACGGTATCGCGCGCGTTTACGGACTGGACAACGTTCAGGCCGGTGAAATGGTTGAGTTCCCTGGTGGAATTCAGGGCATGGCCCTGAACCTTGAAGCCGACAACGTTGGTGTTGTTATCTTCGGTTCTGACCGCGACATTAAAGAAGGTGACACTGTCAAGCGCACCAACTCGATCGTGGACGTGCCAGCCGGCGAAGGTCTTCTTGGTCGTGTTGTTGACGGGTTGGGTAACCCAATTGACGGAAAAGGCCCAATCGAGGCTTCCGAGCGCCGCATCGCGGACAGCAAGGCACCGGGCATCATTCCACGTAAATCGGTTCACGAACCGATGGCGACTGGCCTGAAAGCCGTCGACGCGATGATCCCAATCGGCCGTGGTCAGCGCGAGCTTATCATTGGCGACCGTCAGACCGGTAAAACTGCCGTTGCTCTGGACGCGATCCTGAACCAGAAATCCTACAACGACGCTGCTGGCGACGACGAAAGCAAAAAGCTTTACTGCATCTACGTTGCGGTTGGTCAAAAGCGTTCGACGGTTGCTCAGTTGGTCAAAAAGCTCGAAGAGAGCGGCGCGATCGAATACACGACCGTTGTTGCTGCGACAGCTTCTGACCCGGCACCTTTGCAGTTCCTTGCACCATATGCAGCAACAGCCATGGCCGAGTTCTTCCGCGACAATGGCCGTCACGCGCTTATCATCTATGATGACCTTTCCAAGCAGGCTGTGTCTTATCGCCAGATGTCACTTCTTCTTCGCCGTCCACCTGGACGTGAAGCCTATCCTGGTGACGTTTTCTATCTTCACTCGCGTCTGCTCGAGCGTTCGGCCAAGCTGAACGAAGACAATGGCGCAGGCTCTTTGACAGCGCTGCCTGTTATCGAAACCCAAGGTGGCGACGTTTCGGCGTTTATTCCTACAAACGTGATTTCGATCACCGACGGTCAGGTCTTCCTTGAAACTGAATTGTTCTATCAGGGTATCCGCCCTGCGGTGAACACTGGTCTCTCGGTGTCTCGTGTTGGTTCGTCCGCGCAAACCAAGGCGATGTCTTCGGTTGCCGGTCCGGTTAAACTGTCACTGGCCCAGTATCGTGAGATGGCAGCGTTCGCCCAGTTCGGTTCAGATCTTGATGCCGCAACTCAGGCATTGTTGAACCGTGGTGCACGTCTGACCGAGCTTATGAAGCAGCCTCAGTATTCGCCACTGACCAATGCTGAAATCGTCTGTGTGATTTTCGCAGGCACCAATGGCTACCTTGACGGCATCGACGTCTCGGAAGTTGGCCGCTGGGAGCAAGGCTTGCTGAACCACTTGCGCGCAAACGCAACGGATCTGCTGGCTGACATCGCGAACAATGACCGTAAGGTGAAGGGCGATCTCGAAGAGTCCATCCGCGCTGCACTTGACGCATTCGCCGCTGACTTCGCTTAAGGGGATCAAGGCAGATGGCCAACCTTAAGGAACTCAAAAATCGGATCGCGAGTGTGAAGAACACGCGTAAGATCACGAAGGCTATGCAAATGGTGGCCGCCGCAAAATTGCGGCGGGCGCAGGAAGCTGCCGAACAGTCGCGTCCCTATACAGAACGGTTTAATGCCGTGATGGCAGGGCTTGCGGCGTCGGTTGGTGGGTCTGACAGTGGCCCTCAGCTGCTGACAGGCACCGGCAGCGACCAGACTCAGCTGATTGTTCTGATGACGTCAGAGCGCGGCTTGTGCGGTGGTTTCAATACGAACATCGTCAAACTGGCGCGTGTTCGCATCAATGAACTGAAAGCCGCTGGCAAAAACGTCAAGGTTCTGACGGTTGGCAAAAAAGGCCGCGACCAGCTTAAGCGTGACTTTGGGGATCTCTATATCGGCCACGTCGATTTGACCGAAGTCAAGCGCATTGGCTATTCGGACGCGCAGGGAATTGCCCGTGAAATTCTGTCTCGCTTTGATGCGGGCGAATTTGACGTGGCGACACTTTTCTACGCCAAGTTTGTCAACGTTGTGACCCAAGTGCCAACAGCCCAGCAGATCATTCCTTTCGCTGTGCCAGAAGGCACAGAGGTCGAGGAAGGCGCGCTCTACGATTACGAGCCAAGCGAAGAAGCAATTCTTGCTGACTTGTTGCCTCGTGGTGTTGCCACAGCGGTCTTTAGCGCTTTGTTGGAAAACGGAGCATCCGAGCAGGGTGCGCGTATGTCTGCCATGGACAACGCGACGCGCAACGCGGGTGAGATGATCGACAAACTGACCATCCAATACAACCGTTCGCGTCAGGCCGTGATTACCAACGAGCTGATTGAAATTATTTCGGGCGCGGAAGCGCTCTAAGAAAACCGGAGAGATACGACATGTCTAACGTCGGAAAAATCACCCAGGTCATCGGCGCTGTCGTCGATGTGCAGTTCGAGGGAGATCTGCCACAGATCCTGAACGCCCTGGAAACAGACAACAACGGCCGTAAGCTGGTTCTTGAAGTTGCCCAACACCTTGGCGAGAACACAGTTCGCGCCATTGCTATGGACGCGACCGAAGGTCTTGTTCGTGGTCAGGACGTCACCAACACAAACGGTCCGATCAGCGTTCCAGTCGGAACAGCGACACTTGGCCGTATTATGAACGTGACGGGCGACCCAGTTGACGAAAAAGGCGATGTGGCCACGTCTGAGCGCCGCGGCATCCACGGTGATGCTCCTGAGTTCTCAGAGCAGTCAACAGAAACAGAAATCCTCGTGACAGGCATCAAGGTTATCGACCTTCTGGCGCCCTACACGAAGGGTGGTAAAATTGGTCTTTTCGGGGGTGCCGGCGTTGGCAAAACCGTTTTGATTATGGAACTCATCAACAACATCGCAAAAGTGCACTCGGGTCTCTCGGTGTTCGCGGGTGTTGGCGAGCGTACACGTGAAGGCAACGACCTTTACCACGAGATGATCGAATCCGGCGTTATCGTTCCTGACGATCTTGAGAAATCAAAGATTGCTCTCGTATACGGCCAGATGAACGAGCCTCCCGGTGCGCGTATGCGTATTGCGCTGTCAGGTCTGACCCTGGCCGAGCAGTTCCGCGACGAATCTGGTTCGGACGTTCTGTTCTTCGTTGATAACATCTTCCGCTTTACCCAAGCGGGTTCCGAGGTGTCAGCGCTTCTTGGCCGTATCCCTTCGGCTGTGGGCTACCAGCCTACTCTGGCGACAGACATGGGTGCGATGCAGGAACGTATTGCGTCGACCAAATCTGGTTCGATCACTT
>JBELFK010000012.1:0-35388 GCA_042092935.1 Paracoccaceae bacterium
CGCCGCCTTCGCCCAAACCGGCGCGCAGGCCAATGATGCAAAAGGCGTTTCGCTTGCCCGGGATCGGCCCCACAAGCGGTGCGCCGTCGATTGTGTAGGTGATCGGGCCGTTGACGATCGAGCGGATACCGGTTTCTTCCAGCGCGGGCATGCGTTCGAACGCACCCGCCAAAACATCCATCACACGTTCCAGATCATCAGGACAAAGCGCGTTCACGAAATTGGGGTCGATCCCGTCCATCCCCCAGGTTTTGCAGTCCTGTTCATAAAATCCGACCAGCAAGCCACCCTTTTCCTGCCGCGAATAATAGTCCGAGATCGGGCAGCGCAATAGCGGCATCCGGTGGCCAGCCTCGGCAATCGCGGGGATGTCCTCGGTGAGGAAATACTGGTGCTCCATCGAGGTCACCGGATGATGAACCCCCATCATCTTACCAACCTCGTTCACACGATACCCGCAGGCGTTGACTACGATGTCGCAGTCAATGTCACCTTTTTCGGTATGCACAGTCCACGTATCATCCTTGTGCTGCGTCAGCGCCGTCACCGGCGTATTGCGATAGACTTCGGCCCCCGCTTTTCGGGCGTGAAACGCCAACGCCTGACAAAGCTGCGCGGGATCAATGTCGCCGTCCAGAGGATCCCACAGACCACCCAGCAGATTGGTTGTTGAAATCAACGGGTGGCGGCGGGCGCATTCCTCGGCATCGATGACCTCAAAATCTACATCCATACCCCGCGCCATCGACGAGAAATGGCGATACCCCTGCATCTGCGCATCGGTATTGGCAAGACGAATGCCCCCGTCTGCATGGTGATAGTTGATCGGATACTCGGGGTTTTCCGACAGCTCTTTGTAAAGATTAATCGAATGGGTTTTCAGGCCGACCATGGTTTGGTTCATACCGAAATTGGTCACCTGCGCCGCCGAATGCCAGGTTGTGCCACTGGTCAATTCATTGCGTTCAACCAGAACAACATCGGACCAACCCTCTTGCGTCAAATGATAGAGGGTCGAGCAGCCGGCAATGCCTCCGCCTATGACAACAACTTTGGTTCGCGACTTCATGAAACGGCACCCCATTTTTATGCTGGTGCAATTGGGGGTCGGATCGGACCGAGGCGCAATGCTTTGCAATCAGTTTTGATATTTTCGATATAATTATTCTAATAATTCGACGACTAGGGCAAATCTTTTGCGGCATGGGTTCCGCTGGATAGGCTGGTTTATGACCTTGAAAGGGGATCAAATGACGTCGTCCAAACCAAAAAGAAGCGGCAGAAAAGAGCGCCACGCCTTGCGCGCGGCCAAACCGTTGCTCGACCCCTGCCCGCCCGGTCAGATCGGCGGTTTTTACAAGCCCCTCAGCGACGCCGAGATCACCGCGATCTATCAAACCGCGTTGCGTTTACTCCGCGAGCTTGGAATGGGCGAGGTGCCAGAAAGGCTACGCCGAGACCTTTTGACGGCGGGGGCCGAAGATCGGGGCGACGGTCGGATCAGATTTCCGCAAAGCCTTGTCGAAGATGCAATCGATCAGGCGTGCAAGGTCTTTACACTCCATGGCCGAAACCCAAATCGTTCGATCACCGTAGGCGACAACAAGGTCTATTTTGGAACCGGCGGCGCAGCGGTGCAAACGCTGGACATCGACACCGGCCTGTATCGATCCTCGACGCTGGTCGATCTGCATGATTTCACCCGTCTGCAAGACACTTTGGCCAATGTCGCATGGTTCACCCGTTGCTGTATTGCGACCGATGTCCCCGACATGTTCGATCTCGATGTGAACACGGCTTACGCGCTCGTCAAGAACACAACAAAACCAACGGCGACCGCCTTTAGTGACGCGAAACACGTGGCACCAATTGTCCGGATGCTGGACATCGCCGCCGGTGGCGAAGGGGCGTTTTCCAAGCGTCCATTTATGAAAGCTCATATTAGTCCCGTGATTTCACCGATGCGTTTTGGCGAAGACGCGGTGGATGTGGTGTACGAATGCATCACCCACAACATTCCCATGTCCTGCATCACCGCCGCGCAGTCGGGGGCAACGGCCCCTGCCCCGATGGCGGGCTTTCTTGCGCAGTCCTTGGCTGAAACTCTGGCCAGCCTTGTGATGGTTCACGCAATCAAGCCGGGCTTCCCCATGATCTTTTCCAACTGGCCTTTGGTTATTGACCTCAGGACAGGGGCGTTTTCGGGGGGCAGCGGCGAAACGGCTGTCCTGAACGCCGCCTCGGCACAGGTGTCAAACTGGCTGGGGCTGCCATCCGGCGTCGCCTGTTCGATGACCGACGCCAAGGTGCCAGACGCGCAATATGGCGTCGAAAAGGGCATGACCTCGCTGGCCGCAGCACTGGCCGGTGGCAACCTGATCTACGAAAGCTCGGGCATGACGGCGTCGCTGCTTGGTGCCAGTTTCGAAGGCTTTGTGTTGGACGACGAGATGCACTCGCACACCTATCGTGCACTGCGCGGGATCGAGGTGTCCGAGGATACGCTGGGATTTGAAAGCATCTGCGATGCGGTCTTGGGCGAAGGCCACTTCCTTGGCGGGCCTCAGACCCTTGCAGCGATGGAGCGCGACTTCTTTTATCCGCCACTTGCCGACCGCGAAGACCCAAAAACATGGGAGGACGCAGGTCGCCACGACGCTTGGGCGCGCGCGAAATTCAAAGCGAAAGAGATCTTAAGCACACATCACCCTGAGTATTTAACGCCTCAACAAAATCAGGAAATTCAACGCCTTTTCAACATTCTATAGGCCGTTCTACATCAAGGAAAAGCGATCTTCCAACCATGGGGCATCCTGCAAAAAAGGCCGCACTATCTGATCGCCGATCATGGCCCGAAGTTTGGCGTTCACCACGGCTTGCACCTTTGAGGAACAATCGGGCGTGCTGTAAATCACCAACTGGCGCGAAAAGCTCTTGCCGGGAAACGGGTACAGCGCCAGCTTGTCGTGGAACCGCTTGGCGCGTGCATAAAGCAGGGGCGTCGTGATCGCCCACCCTGCCCCCGCGGCGACCATCGCCAATTGGGTTTGGTTGTTACTGCACTCAAACCGGCTGGAAAATGTATGCCCCGCCCGTCTCAGTTGCGCCGCAATCTGACGCCCGATAATCTGATCCGGTGCATAGCGGATCAGCGGCAGTTGCGACGCGCCGCCGAACACATCTTCAATCCGATACTGCGGCCCGCGTGGTAGAACCACGACAAACGGATCGCGCAGCAAGGGTGTCTCGTTCAAATCGGAAATCCGCTCCGAGGGCGCCGTCGTGACACCAAGATCAAGCTGCCGGTTTCTCAGCATGTCGATGATGGCGTGACTGTCACCCGAGCGAAACGCAAAATCGCATTTGGGCATATAGGCCGAAAGAAAAACCGCCAACTCTGGCAAAATATCGCTGTCAAAGTCCTCAATGGTTCCCATTCGCAGCAGGCTGGCCTCGGCCAGATTGCCGGCCGAGGCCTCGGCCTTGGCTTGGCGAATGGCCAGCAATGCCCCGTCAATATTGCGCAAAAACGCCTTGCCGGTCGGGGTGAGAACCAGCGGTCGGCGATTATGGTTGAAAAGCGCCACACCTATCGCCTGTTCCAGACTTTTGAGATGGTGCGAAATCGTTGAGATCGACAACCCGCTTTCGGTCGCCACGATCTGGAGAGAGCCTTTCTCGGCCACAAGCTGAAACAGCTCTAGCCCTTTCAGGCTCAGATCCTTGCGGATTGCAGATTGCGCCAATGTATGCCCCCGGTTTTCGGGGTCACTTTAATTAGAAATTATCGAAATTAATATCCAAAATATTCAGAGCGATCATTCAAAAAAATACGGCTGGCAAGCCGGAGCAAATTCTGAATTTTTAGTGGGAACCATTGTTGGAGCGGGCGGCGGGAATCGAACCCGCGTCATTAGCTTGGAAGGCTAAGGTCTTACCACTACACAACGCCCGCCAACAATGAGAGCTTCCTAATTCACGCCAAAAGTAACGTCAATAGTCCGTGGATCGTTAAGTGACGGTGACCTGAAATTATGTCCGCGCTCAGCCGTTCGGATCAGTTTTGTCAGCGAAGTTTGAAACTGAATTTTGTTGCCCGGACATTCAGCACGAATGACCCAAAAACAGTGACCCTGTATAGGTTGAAACTTCTTGCCAAGACCTTTAGAAGACGCGGGCTAACGTTTTTCTATTTCGACCGCTATCACCCTAATCCGGCGTTCAGTCACTCGATCCAGACCGACTACGCCTCGCTGTCGCATTCCGCGGACAGCACATATTTAGGAGACTACGGACATGGCCAACGGCACCGTAAAATGGTTTAACGCAACTAAAGGCTTCGGCTTCATCGCACCAGACAATGGCGGCAAGGATGTATTCGTGCATATTTCCGCCGTCGAGCGTGCTGGCTTGACTGGTTTGGCTGACGATCAGAAAGTCACATTCGACATTGAACCAGGACGCGACGGTCGCGAATCGGCGTCGAATATCGCTCTGGCATAAGCCAACGAATTGAATAAAGCGTCCGGCCTTTAACCTGAGACAGGGGAAAGGCCGGACGCTGCAAGACCCATCAACTGTTGTGGGCGCCCTGCCACAAACCCGTGAATCAGGTTTTTGGCTGGACGTTTTAACAATAAAGCGCGGCCCGTGCCCAGAGGCGGATTGCGCAATCAGCGGTTATGTAGGATGCGTCCGATCAGGTTCATCAGGATCTGGGCGGCAAGGATCGAGGTTGACCCCGAGCGGTCGTAATCCGGCGCGACCTCGACCAGATCGACGCCGACGATCGTTCCGCGTTTCGTCAGGCCGTCCAAAAACTCCAGCACTTCATAATATAGAAATCCGCCGTGGCTCGGCGTTCCGGTTCCCGGGGCAATCGAGGGATCAAAGGCGTCAATATCTATAGTGACGTAGTAGCGCGCGCCTTCTGGGACACGGTCCAGAACCTGCTCGACCCCCATTTTTCGCAGATGTCGAACCGACAGAATGTCCGACCCCATTTCCCGCGCTTGGTCATAGCCTTCCTTGGCGGTCGACGAGACGTTGCGGATGCCAAGTTGGGTCAGACCGGTGACATAGTCCTTTTCGGCGGCGCGGCGCATCGGGTTGCCGTGGCCATTGCGCACGCCATGACGCTCGTCGACAAAGTCGAGATGGGCGTCGATCTGCACAACGTGGATCGGTTCCTGATCGTCAAACGCATTGATACAAGGGATGTTGATCGAATGATCTCCGCCCAGAACGACAGGCAAGGCCCCTGCCCGCAGGATCGCGCGTACGCCAGCCTCAATATGGGCGTGACTGCTGATGGTGTCGGTGTGGATGATGTCCGCATCCCCGATGTCCACGATCCTGCACGACTCCGCTGGCAGGTAGGTGACGTCATCTTCAAAATCATAGGCCCCGCCATGACCGAAAGAAAACAGTGTCGAAGCCTCGCGGATGGCGCGGGGACCGAAGCGCGCGCCGGATCGCCATTGGGTGCCAAAGTCATAGGGAGCGCCCATGACAGCAACGTCTGCGTCGATTGCATCCCAATCCTGAACGTAATCGCCCTTTGCAAAGGTGCAAATTCCGACAAATGGCAGGTTCAAACGCCCGCTTTCATAGCTGTTTCCACTCATGTCACTCCAATCCCCATGATTCAAGGCACGCGGCCCTCGCATTCGAATTTCACCGTAGAGGACGAACAATCCGATGGGTAGCCCGATCCGGCGTCCGTCCCGAGGATCTCAGAAACCGGACGCGCGGCCTGTCGATCACGGTGTATACCTTCGTTTCACTTTGCCCTTATACTTCGACAAAAGCGCTTCATCGACCTCGGACCCGTCCACCATGAAGGGCAGAATACCCTGTCGAAGCGAGGCTCCGCGCGACGCGCGAATATCGTCGTCGGATCTTGTAACGCGCTGGCTCATCCGGCGTCCCCATTCGGCGAGATGCCCATAAAGGCGGTCGATGTCATCTTGATGCGCATCGCCCTTGGCGAGATCGTGAAACTCTTCCGGATCGTTTTGCAGATCGAACAGCATGGGTCGAAAGCCGCCCTCGGCGTGCATCATTTTGAAGCGCCCATCAAACACCATAAACAACCGCGCATCGCGTGGCTCTAGTCCAAGCTCCACGCATTGCGGGGTTGCCGAATAGTCATATTCACTGATCGCATATTGGCGCCACCCATCCGGCGTTTCGCCAAACAGCCAAGGCTCTAGCGAACGCCCTTCGACGATGTGATCGGGCACCTTGCCGCCCGCCGCTTCGATAAAGGTCGCGGCAAGGTCAATCGATTCAACCAGCGCATCGCAGGTCGTCCCGCGGGTTTTGTCGGCTTGGGCGCGCGGGTCATAGACGATCATCGGAATTTTCACCGAGGGTTCGTGGAACAAGTCCTTTTCACCAAGCCAATGGTCCCCCAGATAATCACCATGATCCGAGGTGAGGACAATCATCGTATCTTTCAGTTTATCGCTCGCCTCGAGATGATCCAGCAAACGGCCCAGTTGATCGTCGCATTGCTTGATAAGCCCCATATAGGCCGGGATCACCTTTTGGCGGACGTCTTCCTGCTGAAAGGCTTGGGCAATTTTGTTGCCTTGATACGCGCCGAAGACCGGATGCGGGTTGTCGCGTTCAACGTCATGTCGCGTGGCCGCAGGTACGTGGTTGGCCCCATACATACCGTGATAGGGGGACGGAACGATATAGGGCCAATGCGGCTTGATAAAGCTGACATGCGCACACCACGGCCCGTCTTTCTCGTCGATAAACTCAAGGGTTTTCGTCGTCAGCCATGGCGTTTCTGAATCTTCCTCGCGGATGTTGGCCGCTTTGTCGGCGTTTTTGAACATCCAGCCGGTTGCGATATCCTCGCCGTCTATGCCGGCGTTGGCAAAATCTGCCCAAGGATTGTCCGACGGATAACCCTTGTCTTTGAGGTATTCGTTATATGGCGACCGCCTGCTGTCATAAAACCCGTCCGGCCCTTCGGCCCAGAGGCCGTCATCACGGATCCACGTGTCAAAACCGCATTCAGCCTGACGTGCCCCAATGGTGCTGTCGGGCGACAGCCCTAGCCGTTCCATGCCCTCGGCGTCGGCTGTCATGTGGGTCTTGCCAATCAGCCAGCACTCCATCCCAACGCGGCGCAGATGGTCACCCAACGTCTGTTCACCAACACGCAACGGAAACCCGTTCCACTGCGCCCCGTGGCTCGAGGCGTAGCGACCGGTATAAAAGCACATCCGCGACCCGCCGCAGATCGGCGATTGAACATAGGCGTTGGTAAAGCGCACCCCCATGTCGGCGACCCGATCAAAGTTGGGGGTTTCGAGATGCGGATGTCCGGCACAGGACAAATAGTCAAAGCGCAGTTGGTCGTACATGATGAACAGAATATTCATAAATCAATGGCCTTCCCTGCCCACGGTGCGATGACCGAGGGTTTGATTCGACCGCCATTTTGACAGGCCACGCGCATAATCGCTAACGCCTTGTGCCTGTTGTGGCGCATAGGGATTGCGCCAAAGGCAAGCAGGGTCATTGCGACGTCTGGCACAATCACCAGCTGGGTCTCACGCGTGCAATAATCACGACTGGAAACTGAGCGACCCCTTACGGGGCGCTTCGCAGGTTTGTTGCACCCAGCGCATTGAAATGTCCAATCATGTTGCGTTAAATGCTGGTTATGCACAATCTCGACCCTCGGCACACCTCATGTTTTCTGGCTGCGGTGCAATGCGGAACCATTCGCGCGGCAGCCGAGCATCTTGGGTTGGAACCCTCGAGCGTCAGCCGGAACATCTCAACGCTTGAAAAACACCTGGCCACGACGCTGGTGGAACGTGGACGGCTTGGCGTGCGCCCGACCGAGGCTGGCGACCTATTGATCGCCTACCTGTCGCAACAGGACGCCGCGCTTGATTTGCTTCAGTCCGAGTTTGACGCCCTCGCCGGCATGAAACGCGGCAAAGTCTCGATTGCGGTCGGAGAAGGCTTTATCGGCGATCTGTTCGACAACGCCTTGTCGTCATTTTCCACAGCCTATCCAGACATCACCTTTGCGCTGTCCGTCGGATCAACTGACGACGTTTTGCATCAGGTTGCGTCCGAACAATCCCATGTCGGTCTGGCGTATAACGTCCCAAATTCGCAACATATCCGCGTCGTCGCAAACGCGCCCCAGCCCCTTGTCGGGTTGGTGCAACGCGGCGGGCAATATGACACCGGCCAACCGATCGGGCTGGACACTCTTGCGACGATGCCCTTTGCCGTGCCCCCGAAAAGTTTCGGCATTGGGGCGATGATTGCTGTCGCTGAGGCAAAACAGGGGATCAGACTGCGGGCGGTGATCGAGACCGGTTCGATCTCGGCCCTAAAGGCCTTTGTGCGCACCGATATGGGCTGCACGATCCTGCCTCGGTTCGTTGTTGAAAGCGAACTTGCAAGCGGCCTCATTGCCGTGCGCGCAATTCCAGAAAGGATCTTTCCGGCCGGTCGATCCTCGTTGATCCGCAAGGAAGGGCGCAAACTGCCGCAAGCGGCGCACCTTTTGCTTGGTCACATCAAGGCAATGGCAGCGTTTTCCTGATCGTCGCTTTGTTGCGTTTGTTGCAACAAAAATGCTGATAATTGGATATGTATTGCCCGCAAAAGATACCTCATAGTCACTGAATATCATTTAGGGATCGGCTGTTATGAGGCTCGGAATAATCGGATGTGGAAACATGGGCGGCGGGATGGCGGCGCAGCTATGCGGCCAAGGGGTCGAACTGACATGCTTTGATCCCAACCCAGAGAACAGCGCCAAGATGACATCGCTTGGCGCACAGACGGCCACCTCTGCAAGCGGCTTGGCCAAGACTTGCGACGTGATTATCCTGTCGCTTCCCAAGGCCACGATTGTCCAAGCCGTGATGGACGAAATCCACACCTCGGTCCAATCGGGAGCGGTCATTTTGGACACGTCGACGTCTGAACCCAACACATCGCAGGCGTTGTCCGCCCGAGGGGCTACGCAGGGCTATGCCTTTGTCGATGGCCCCGTCAGCGGCGGACCAGCAGCGGCAAACGCGGGCACGATGACGATGCTGTTGGGCGGTGACCGCGAGGCGATTGAAAAATTGCGCCCCGTGTTGGACATTCTGACCGCCAAGACTGTCGTTGTCGGGGCCTCTGGCGCGGGACATGCCGCCAAGATTGCCAACAACATGCTCTGCGCGGCAAACCTCGTCCTTGTTGGCGAGGCTGTCCGTCTGGGCCAAGCCGCAGGGGTGCGCGCCGAAGATCTGCTTGAGGGGATCAATGCAGGGTCCGGTCGCAGTGGCGTCAGCGAGGTCAATTTCCCCAAATGGGTACTTACTGAGGCGTTTGATTCCGGCTTCACAATGGGATTGATGCGCAAGGATGTGGCCCTGGCGCTTGATCTTGCAAAGTCGTCCGGCGTTGACCTGAGCGGCTTTGCCCAGATCGCCGAGATTTGGCTGAGCGCATCGGTGGACATCGGCGACAGCGAAGATTTCAATGCAATCGTGAAACACCCTGCAAGCGAGGATTGATATGTCGGACCGAAGACAAAAACTGCTAGACGCGATGGCATCCCTTGGGCTTTGGGCCGTGCCACACAGTCTGATCGACGGCGTTTTGACCGAAGGTGCGGGTGCCGAAATCCAGTTGATTGACCCCTATTCTGAGGAATTATTGCTGGCCTATCCCGACGCAGATGAGCCGTTGGCGATGTCCGCCTGCGACGCTGCCCAAAGCGCACAGCGTGATTGGATAAATGGCCACTCAGCGGCAGGGCGTGGCCAGATCATGCAAGAGATCGCCCGCGCTGTTCTTCGAAACGTCGATGCGCTGGCGACCATCGAAGCAATCGTCGCGGGCAAGCCCATCCGCGATTGTCGGGTCGAGGTCGCGAAAGTCGCCGAGATGTTTGCCTATTATGCCGGCTGGGCAGACAAGCTGCATGGCGAGGTCATTCCCGTACCCTCAGGGCATTTGAACTACACCCAACGCGAACCTCTCGGGGTGGTCTTTCAAATCACCCCTTGGAATGCGCCCATTTTCACCGCGGGGTGGCAAATCGCACCGGCGATTGCGACCGGTAATGGCGTGGTCATCAAGCCCAGCGAATTGACGCCAATCACAACCGTCGCGCTTGTCAAACTCGCCGAGGGCGCAGGGCTGCCCAAGGGCCTTGTGAACGTTCTGTGTGGATTGGGTCCGACCGCCGGACAAGCGGCCATTGCCCACCAAGCGGTGCGCAAGGTTGTCTTTGTGGGATCACCTGAGACCGGCAGACGCGTCGCCATGGCAGCCTCGGCCGCGTTGAAGCCGGTGGTCCTTGAGCTGGGTGGCAAGTCGGCCAACATCGTCTTTGACGACGCCAATCTGGAACACGCCTGCTTGGGGACACAGGCGGCAATCTTTTCGGGGGCCGGCCAAAGCTGTGTCGCAGGGTCTCGGTTGTTGGTGCAAAAATCGATCCATAGCAAATTTGTCGACATGCTTGAGCGCGGGATGAACAAGATCAGGTTGGGCGACCCACTGGATGAGGCGACCGAAGTTGGCCCGATCAGCAACGCCCGCCAATTCGCGCATGTGCGCAACATGGTGGCGCAGGCAAAAGACGCAGGCGCATCGATCCTCGGGCGACCGGAAACCGATGCGCGGGGCTATTTCGTCGCCCCGACCATCCTGAACGGCCTGTCCAATGCCGCAAGGCCTGCGCAAGAGGAAATCTTTGGCCCCGTCGTCACGGCCATCCCCTTTGAGGACGAAGCCGAGGCCATCGCGTTGGCCAATGCCACCGATTTTGGTCTGGCTGGGGCCGTCTGGACCGCAGACGTCGGGCGTGCACATCGGATGGCCGAAGCCGTGCGCGCGGGGACGTTCTGGATCAACAGCTACAAAGCGATCCACGTGTCCTCGCCCTTCGGAGGCTCTCTCAGCTCTGGCTTTGGACGCTCAAGCGGCACGGACGCCCTGATGGAATACACCAGTGCCAAAAGCGTTTGGCTTGACAGCGCCCCAAAACCACGCATCGCTTTTGGTTATGTGTCGTAGGGGGATCACCGTGAGGTTGGTTGAAGATGTCAAAGCGCTGCTTGAAAGCGCGCCACAAACGGCGGCGGTGCTTGATCTGGGTCCGTTCGATGATTTCCCGCAGCTTGCAGGGGCCTTGTTTCGCCAAATCTGCGCCAGCGACGCGGTCGGCAATACTGTTCAAACGACCTATGCGTCTGACGCGCATCTTGTTGAAACAACATTTTATGACGTCTGCGAAACCGCCCGTCGCAATTTTGAACCCGGCGGGCCAGCATCCGCCCTGCTGTTTTCGCGTGGGGTTCACGCCACTATGGCGCATCGTGTCGCCCACCGGCTTTGGACGGACGGCGACCACAATCTGGCGCTCGCTATCAAGGGCGCATGTGGTCGCCCGCTTGCGACGGATATTCATCCGGCCGCAAAGATTGGCGCGGGACTATGGCTGGATCACGGCTTGGGGGTTGTCATTGGCGAAACCTGCGTGATCGAAGACGATGTCTCGATTTGGCACAATGTGACGCTGGGCAGCACGCTCAACGACGCAGGCCCAAGAAGGCATCCACACATCGGTGCCGGTGCGGAGATTGGCGCAGGTGCCATCCTGCTGGGAGGGATCACCGTCGGGGCAAATGCCAATATCGCCTCGGGTTCGATTGTGGTCGAGGACATCCCCGCGGGCACGCTCGCCGTCGGCACCAAAGCGCGCGTCCACGGCCCTGCCCGCGTCAGTTTCCGTGCGGACAGAGGAAGTTCGTCATGAATGCCGCGTTCGGGATCGATCACCCCCTGCTTGCGACCCATGACATCGACGCATTGCGCCAAAGACTTGTGGCGCTTGGCTTCAACATGACGGCAATCGGCAAGCATCCTTGGGGGACCAGCACCAGCCTTGCTATGTTTGACGGGTGCCTGTTGGAAATCATGGGGATCTACGACGAGACACTTCTTGATGAGGTTCCGGCTGGGGATTTCCGATTTGGTCGCCACGTCTTTGAGCATCTTCAAACGCGCGAGGGCGTCGCGCTGACAGCTTTGCACAGCACCGATTCCAAGGCCGACGCACGTCAGGCGCAGCAAGCTGGTTTCTCTGTTGCCGGTCATCTCGAATTTGGCCGCGACGTTGTTCTTCCCGACGGCACGGAAGGCCGCACCAAGACCACGCTGGCCTTGCTACCCGACGCCCTGTTCCCGCGGTTGTCGCTGTTCTTGTGCCAACAGCACCGCCCCGACCTGATCTATGTGCCCCAATGGCTAGAGCATCCAAATTCTGTCGATGGTATTTGCGCTGTGAATATCGTCGCCGGCAATAGCCACCATGAGACTTTGAAGTCCCAATTTAGCGGGATTTATGGCGCATCTGAAACGTTGGCTGGCGGCTTTCAGTTCCAAACCGCCAATGGCGTCTTGCGCATATTGACCCCCGATACGTTCGAGCGCGAAATCGGTCCGCTTTCGCAAGAAATTCACCACGAAGACACGCCGTGCATCGCTGGCATGGACTTTACCGCACGTGACCTGAGCAAACTCGTGGCCTTCATCGCACGGGCCAAAATTGGCTACGCAAGAGCAGACGATTGCGTCACCCTCGCCGATCCGACCCAAACGGCCAACACAGTTCTGCGGTTTTGTCAGTCTTGCGCTAACGCTCCCTCAGCACATTAGGAGAACCGCTTCTTCAAAACCGTGTTCAGCAGTTCGGTCGCCAACACAAGCGCGATGATCGCCAGCGTGACCGTCGCCGCCTTGTCGTATTGAAACGACCGCACGTAGGTCTGGATATAAAGACCAATCCCACCTGCCCCGACGATCCCGAGGATCAGGCTTTCTCGTAAGTTCAGTTCAAACCTGAAGACCGTATCGCGCAGGATCACAGGCGCCATTTGCGGCCATATGGCATAGCGCAGTCGCTGCAATCCGCTGCCTCCGACGCTTTCAATCGCCGCCACTGGTCCCGGTGCGACGTTGTCGATGGCTTCGGCATAAAACTTGGCAAGCATCCCCGTGGCATGAAAAGTGATCGCCAGAATGCCCGGCAGTGACCCGAGGCCAACGGCTCCGACCATCAGCATCGCCACGACGATCAACGGGATCGCCCTTATCATCGCCAGCAAAGCCCGCACCGGCCGCCATATCGCCGGACGCATGAGCGTTTCCGAGGCCAAGACCCCAAGGATTGCCGACAAGATCACAGCCCCGACAGTGCCCAAAATCGCTATGCGCAAGGTCTCGGCAAGCCCGTCCAACAATTCCCGCCAAATCGAGAAATCAGGTGGCACCATGCGCCCCAAAAACCCGATCAATCGGGGACCAGAGCTAACCAACTTGGCAAGGTCAATGTCAGCGGTCACGAGCGCCCAGACAACGGCCCCAAGGATTAAGGCCAAAACGTAGATGCCGCGCATCAGATAACCAAACGCAGTTCGTTTGGATTTGCAGGCGCCTCGCCCTTATAGAGACCTTCGATGTCTTTTTGCCGCAAAGCTGAGGACGTCGCGTCAAACACGATCTGTCCGTCTTTTAGACCGATGATCCGATCGGCGTAGCGTTTGGCAAAATCGGGTTGGTGCGATGTAAAAACCACCCCCACATTGCGTTTGCGTGCTTGCGTGGTAATCAGGTCGAGCACCCGCTCGGCGCGGGTCGGATCCAAGCTGCTGACGGGTTCATCGGCGAGGATCAGCTTCGGCTCTTGCGCCAGGCACCGAGCGACCGCGACCCGTTGGCGCTGCCCGCCCGACAGCGTGTCAACGCGACGATGCGCCAGATCGGTTAGTCCCGTGTCTTCAAGAACCGAGGCGACGATCTCTTTGTCGCGATCCGAAAACAGTCCGAACAACGAGGCAATGCGCCCCGTGCGCCCGAGCCGACCGGTCAACGCGTTTTCGTACACGGTCAATCGGTCGATCAACTCATAGTTCTGGTAGATGAACCCCACGTCAGCCCGCGTGTCGCGATCCGGTGCTTGGGCCGAATTCAGCGCCTGTTTCAACACGACCGCAGCGCCGGACCAACCGCGCAAGCGGCCATCGAGCAAGGACAGAAGGGTCGATTTACCGGCCCCAGAAGGGCCGATCAGCGCGGCGATTTCGCCGGGGGCGATCGAAAGCTCGATATTGCTCAGTGCTGGGACACCCTGAAAATGATGTTCGACACCCGAAAGAACAATTGCGGCGGTCATTTCAAATACCCATATCTTCGTGCCGTGTCGCGCACGCCGTCGAAACTTTTGACGTCGGCAACCGCATAACCATCCGGCCCGTAGAGGTAGGCCAGAAGATGTTGGTTTTCAGCAGAATTCAAGCTTAGCATGAAGTTGGTAAAGCGATCCGCCACATCCTGAGCCAGCCCTGAGCGGGCGATCACTACATGACTTGGGATTTGCTCGGACTCGGCGATCCACGTCACTTCGGATTGTTGACGTGGGCTCAGCAGCAGATCGGCGTATTGGCTGGCCCCTGCCGCATCGACCATGCCTTCCGCCATGGCCTGCATCGCCTGTTGATAGCCTCCGGCAAAAAACTTGCGTCCAAAGAATGCATCGGCCTGATCGGGCGCGGCGACCAGACCGGCCTCGACAAACAGATCGAGCGGGTAGAGATAGCCGCTCTCGGAAATTGGATCGGCAAAGGCGATGTCGCGCCCGCGTAGGTCTTCAAGCGTCTTTATCCCGCTGTCGCGACGCACAAAGATGCGTCCTGAATAGCTAGGCGAACCGCGATATACCTCGGACAACAAGGGCACCGCGCCAATCTCGGCTTCCGCTAAAACAAACGGCAGCGCCCCCATGAACGAGATATCGGCATCCCCGTTGCGCAACGCTTCGACAGCGGCGGCATAGTCAAAGGTGACAAATCCCTTGACCGGCAACCCCATCTGCGCTGTTAGCCACGTGGTGATGGCCTCGATATCGCCCAGAAGTTTGTCGGGGTTTTCCTGCGGCACAAAGGCCAGCGTCAACCCTTCGCCCGCCCGCGTCATCGTTGGCAAAAACCATGCGGCGGTCGTGGTTGCTAGAAAGCTACGGCGTGTCAGCATCAAAACATCCTCGCGTCGAATTCGGCTTGTAGGGCTTGAAATCTGTCCCACTGGACGGCGGCTTCGTCCCATGAACCTTGGGCAGCCGCAGCGCCTATCGCGCGCAGAGTGTCGGACAGACGATACAAATCCGGACGCGCGGACAAGTTCGTCATGACCGAGGAGTCTGCATCCAGATCGGGTGCGACCGTATCGACCAAGATCTTGATATTTTCTGCGTCCCGCAGCGGCAAAAGAAGATCCAGCGTTGAAGCAAAGGTTGTCAGTTCTTCAAACGACAGACGGAACCGGCTGTATTGCCCGTCGAAGGTTTGATAGGGGTCCTCGCCATCGCCGACGGCTTCAAGATAGGCGGTCAGATCGGCGCGTTCAGATGCGTCCAATCCAAGCGATTTCGTGTCGTTGAACCATGCGACCACACTTGCCAGTGTCGGCAATGACCCGTCATGCATATAGGGCGCGGTGAAGTTGATGTTGCGCAATGTCGGCGTTTCAAACTGGGTGGCGCTTCCGCCGGGAAATGGCGTTTCTGACGAGCCGATGTCGTAGGTTAGCCCATCACGAAAGTTGCGATCGGGGGTGTGGCAACTGGCGCATGAGCGATTGCCAAGCCCGTCAAACGGCTGATTGAAGATCGCCTCGCCGCGTTTGGCAGCGTCCGATGCCAAATCCGTCAGACGCCCTGCCCGATCAATCTTGGGGTTTGGAAGGAAATCAAACTGGCGCATATAGGCAACCAACGCGTCAAGCTGAAATGGCGTTGGTTCGGCACCTGCAAATTCTGTCACTATCACATTGCGGGTGAACCGACGCAGGCTGGTCTCGCGACCGTCGCGCCCATAGGGGGCGGTAAAGCGAATGCCGCGCAACGACGGGGTGTCGAGATGATCGTCGGTTCGGTCATTGAACAACGGGTTAAAGAACGCCCCGTCCACGTCCATACCGCCCGCGCGCGTGCTAAGACCTGGGATAAAGAAATCACGGTTCACGTCGCTGCGATTGTGACATGTCGAACAGGCGATGCCCAATTCCTGAGCGGGGCCGCCGAAGATTTCGGGGCTGTCAAACAGCATGTCACCATAGGCAACCAAGGGAAGGTTTGTCTCGTCTTCGCCCGCTTCTTCGAATTGTAAAACCAGTCGTGGGAATTCGCGTTGATCGGCGATGTCCGAGCCAGGTGGCAATGTCGCCGGCAAATCAACCTGCGTGCCGCTGCGCACCACGGTTTCCGGCAGAGGCGTCAGACGTTCACGATAGGCGAATTGGTCTGGCGCATAATTCAGCTTCAGGTACGCATCGATAACAGCGCGGGCTGCGGCAAATCGAGCCGCGTCGGCCGAAAGCTCACCGCTGCCCAAAACGCCTTGCGAGCCAACGGCTGAATTCATTTCAAGCCAAGCAAGGCCATTGTTGCGATATCCACGAACGTCAGCCGCCTTTATCCCATCCTCAAACGCGCGATAAAGCTCTTGTGCGCTGCGTAGGAAAATTTCCGCCTGCGCAGTGCCCAACGCGGCCTCAGCCGCATCCAGGTAGCGCTGGATTCCGTCGAAAACAGCGCCCGTCGCCGCTTGGAAAACTGTCTGTCGGTCTTGGCTGGCAAGCGCGGTGACCAAGGCCTGCCCCTGATCTGCCTCTAACTGGGAAATCGGAGGGACGTCCTGGGATGCCCCCGCAACCGGCTCTGTCCAGCTACGGGTGATCTTGTCCCAAGGCACCGGTTCGAGATTGCCCATGAACAACGTCAGCCGATAGGCCGCAGCCGTCGGCATCCAGGGGGTTTCCTGGATCGGGGTAGAAAAACCCGCCGCGGGCACAAGGGCCAGCACAATCAGCGCAATTAGTCTTCTCATCCGGTGCCAATTCTATTTATTCTTATCCCTGTCTAAGTTTTGTTGCTATATCTATGATGTTGTCAACCCGCAAACATACGGGCATAGTGCAAACTTGACAGAAAAGCCCGAAAAGTGATCGCGCCGTATGACCGAAACCACCCCGAACGTCGCTTCACGTCCGGCTGATGCCCAAGCAAACGGGTTTGAATCCGTGCGCCTCGCGCATCAAAACGAAATGGCCGAAGATTATGTCGAGCTGATCGCCGAGCTTGCCGAAGAACATGGCGAAGCTCGCCCCGTCGACATTGCAAAGCATTTAGGGGTCTCGCAACCGACGGTCAGCAAGAATCTTGGCCGCCTTAAAAGGGACGGTCTGGTGACGCACGAACCCTACCGCTCGGTCTTTTTGACCGATGCGGGTATGGCACTGGCCGAAACCTGCCGCACGCGCCATCGGATCGTGGTGTCCTTTCTGAAAGCGCTCGGGATTTCAGCGGATGTCGCTGAACACGACGCAGAAGGAATAGAGCACCACGTCAGCGCGGAAACGCTAAAGGCGTTCTCGACTTTCGTGCAATCACAGGGTGGCGAATAAACCCCGGCCAATCGTCATCGCGCCGGTCAAAAAAGCCCAGCGCGTCTACCACAGCTCCGCAGATGCCATCAGTGTCTTTGTGTAATCCGATTGCGGGTTCTCAATGACGTCCGACGTTACACCCGTTTCAACAACATCGCCGTTGCGCATAACGATCGTGCGATGCGCCAACGCGCGCACGACGTTGATGTCATGGCTGATGAACAAATAGGCCAGCCCGTATTTCTGCTGAAGGTCACGCAACAGCGTCACGATTTGCATTTGCACCGTCATATCGAGCGCCGACGTCGGTTCGTCCAGAACCACCAGTTTGGGGCGCAAGATCATCGCGCGCGCAATCGCGATCCGCTGCCGTTGGCCGCCGGAAAACTCATGTGGATACCGATCCATCAAATCAGGGCTTAGGCCAACCTCGTCCATGATCTGCGCCACGAGCGCGCGAGGATCTTGCCCCTCGGAAACTCCGTGGACGGTCAGCCCTTCGGCGATGATTTCAGCCACCGTCATGCGCGGACTAAGACTGCCGAACGGGTCTTGAAACACGATTTGCATTTCCTTGCGCAACGGGCGCACCTGCCGCTGGTTGGCCGTCGAAATGTCTTGCCCCAACACCGCGATCCGCCCTTCGGACGCCACCAGCTTGGTGATCGCCATGGCAAGCGTTGTTTTGCCCGAGCCGCTTTCACCGACAATGCCCAGGGTCTCGCCTGCCCTGACGGTCAAAGACGCGTCGTTGACCGCCTTGATATGCCCAACCGTGCGCTTCAACAAACCGCGTTTGATGGGGAACCAGATGCGCAGATTATCAACCTCGGCCACAACTTCCGCGTCTGGTAGAATAGGGGCTGGTGTCCCGCCGGATCCAGCAGACAAAAGCATTTTGGTGTAGTCATGTTGGGGGTTTGCGAAAATCTCGGCCGTGGTGCCGGTTTCAACGATTTTTCCCTCCCGCATGACGCACACCCGATCCGCAATCTTGCGCACGATGCCCAGATCGTGGGTGATAAACAGCATCGACATATCCTCGGCAGCTTTGATGTCTTGCAACAGATCGAGGATTTGCGCCTGAATGGTCACATCCAGCGCGGTGGTCGGCTCGTCAGCGACCAGAAGGTTCGGGCCATTTGCCAAGGCCATCGCAATCATAACGCGCTGGCGTTGCCCGCCCGAGAGTTGATGCGGATAAGACGCAAGTCGGCTTTCTGCGTCGCGAATGCCGACGCGCTCCAGAAGCTCAATGATCCTGTTGCGCACTGCCTCGCCGCGTATTCCCTGATGCAATTCGATAATTTCGCGCAGTTGCTTTTCAATCGTGTGCAACGGATTGAGCGAGGTCATGGGTTCCTGAAAAATGAAACTCACGTCATTGCCGCGCACGCGTAGCAATTCACGGTCCGAGGCCCCAACCATTTCTGCGCCATTGTAGCGAACCGACCCGCCAAGCGTTGCACTGTCGCCCAGCAACTGAACGCTTGAGAGCGCCGTCACCGATTTGCCTGACCCGCTTTCCCCCACCAAGGCCAGTGTTTCGCCCTTGGCCAAATCGAACGACACTCCATTAACGGCATAGGTGGTGTCGCCGTCCTGATTAAAGCGAACCGTTAGATCTTTGACACTGAGAAGTGGCGCACTCATGCGTCGGACTCGCTTTCGACATTCGTGCCCGAGAACGTCTTGCGTGGATCAAAGGCATCGCGCACGCCTTCGAAGATGAAGACAAGCAGTGACAACATAATCGCAAAGGTGAAAAAGGCGGTGAACCCAAGCCACGGCGCTTGCAGGTTTTGCTTGGCCTGAAGCGTCAATTCCCCCAGAGACGGGGCCGATGAAGGCAACCCAAAGCCGAGAAAATCGAGACCCGCAAGCGAGCCAATAGCCCCCGTGATAAGAAACGGCAGGATCGTGACGGTCGCCACCATTGCATTGGGCAGAACGTGGCGGAACATGATGACGCGGTTGCTGACCCCGAGCGCCTGCGCCGCACGCACATACTCAAAATTCCGCGCTCGAAGGAACTCGGCGCGCACGACTCCGACCAAAGCGGGCCAGCCAAATAAAACCGTCAGGATGACCAATAGCCAGAAACTTCGCCCGAGGATCGCGAACAGGATGATGATGACATAAAGCGACGGGATACCCGACCAAATCTCAATGAGACGTTGGAATATCAAATCCGTCCAGCCGCCAAAATATCCCTGAATAGCACCCGCGATCACCCCCAAAATTGACGAAAGCGCAACGACGAGGATCGCAAAAAAGACCGACAACCGAAAGCCGTAGATCACCCGCGCCATCACATCGCGCTTGGTGTCATCCGTACCCAGCCAATTGTACCTGTCCGGCGCGGAAGGCGCCGCGCCCGGGCGGTCAACGATTGTGTTGTAGGAATAGGGGATCAACGGCCAAATCATCCAACCTTTCTGAAATCCATCGGCCTGGATTGTGCCCTCGCCCACTTGCTGGATCAGCTCTTCTGGTTCGTAAAAGCAATCCTCAAGCCCGCCTGTCACGATCAAACATTGCACCTCTGCGTCGCGATAGATCGCCTCGGTGCGGAAATCACCACCGAAATCAGCCTCAGAGTAAAACCGAAAGATCGGGCTGCGCAGCTCTCCGTTGTAGCTGACAAGGATCGGTTTTTCGTTCGCCAAAAATTCAGCGAAAAGGCTGATACCGAACAAAAGCGCAAAGATCCACATGGACCAAAAGGCGCGCCTGTTGCGCTTGAAGTTGCGCCAACGTCGTTGGTTCAGCGGGGATAATTTCAGGCGGCGCGTCATCCGCGTGCCTCAAAATCAATGCGCGGGTCGATGAACATATAGGTCAGGTCCGTGACGATCGAAATCAGCAGCCCGAGCAGCGAGAATGCAAACAGCGTCCCGAACACGACAGGGTAATCGCGGGCCAAAGCGGCCTCATATCCCAGGCGCCCCAACCCATCGAGGCTGAACAGAGTTTCGATAATCACACTGCCGCCGAAGAACACCCCGATGAACAAGGCCGGAAAGCCGGACACAACAATCAACATCGCGTTGCGGAACACGTGGCCGAACAAAACCCGCCTTTCGGTCAGGCCTTTTGCACGGGCTGTCATCACGTATTGCTTGCGGATTTCATCGAGAAACGAGTTCTTGGTCAACAAAGTCAGCGTCGCAAACCCCGAGATCGACGAGGCCAGTACCGGCAGCGCAATGTGCCAGAAATAGTCGAGTACCTTGCCCAAGGCAGAGAGGCTTTCCCAATCGTCGCTGGTCAATCCCCGCAATGGGAACACCCGCCAGTATGACCCGCCCGCGAACAGAACGATCAACAGGATCGCAAACAGGAAACCGGGGATCGCATAGCCGACGACAATCGCGCCACTGGTCCAAGTATCAAACCGACTGCCGTCACGAACGGCCTTGCGAATACCCAAAGGGATCGAGACGATGTAGGCGATCAGCGTCGACCAAAGCCCCAATGTCAGCGAGACCGGCATCTTTTCGATCACCAGAGACACCACCGATTTGGATTGAAACCAGCTTTCCCCGAAATCAAACCGCACGTAGTCCCACATCATCCGTAAGAACCGCTCGACCGGTGGCCGGTCAAACCCGAATTCGCGCTCAAGCTCGATAATGTATTCCTCTGGCAACCCACGCGCGCCAACGTAACGCGACGTGGCACTGTCGTCGCGTGGGGCTGCGATCTCGACGTCTTCGCGACTGCCGGCAATGGTTTCAAAGACGTCGCCCCGCCCCTCCATCTTTGCGATCATCTGCTCAATCGGGCCGCCGGGCACGAATTGCGTGAACGCAAAGTTAAGGATCATGATCCCAAGCAATGTTGGGATCACAAGGATCAACCGTCGGAGAATATAGGCACCCATTCGCGATCTCAGTCAGATACTAGCGGAACGCACCATCCGCCCGTAGCCCATCGGCCTTTTCCTGATTGAACCACCAGAAATCGAGCTGGCCCAGCGAATAGGGTGGCAATTCGGCAGGGTGCTCAAACATATCGTAATAAGCGACCCAGTATTTGCCCAAGTACCAAACCGGAACGACGAAGACTTCGCGCCGCATGATCCGGTCAATTGCCCGCACGGCGGCCGACATTTCGTCATACGTCTCGGCGTTGGTCACATAGGGGATCAACGCATCCACGGCCTCCGAGGCATAGCCCGCAGGGTTGAACACGTCGCCCAGTCCGCTTGAGCCGAATTTCTGATGCAATCCGGTGCCCTCTTCCAGACCGACGCTATAGCCTCCAAAGATCATGTCGAAATCAAACTGATAATAGCGTTCGGTGTATTGCGCAGGGTCGATCCGGTTGTAGGTCGCCTGAATGCCAAGACGTGAAAGGTTGTCGACATAGGGGTTCAGGATGCGATCGAAATTAGGCGAATACATGATGAATTCGATCTCAAGCGCCTCGCCATCCTTGCGGCGAATACCGTCGTCACCAGCAATCCAGCCAGCCGCATCAAGCAAAGCCGAGGCCTCGCGCAGATTGGTACGGTCCAACTGCCGCTCACCCGAGGTATGCGGCGTGACGGCTGCTTCGGTAAAGACTTCGGGTGCAACCAGCCCCCTTACGGATTCAAGAATCTCAAGCTCGCGCCCCTCGGGCAGGCCCTTTGCTGCCAACTGACTGCCCTGCCAGAAGCTCTCGCGTTGCTGGAACAGGCCATATTGCAGCGTGTCGTTCGTCCAGGTGAAGTTATACATCAGGGCCAAGGCCTGACGCACCCGAACGTCCTGAAGTTTTTCCTTGCGCAGATTAAAGATGAACCCTGTCGCCGAGGGTAACTTGCCATCGTCAAGGGTTTCCTGAACAACCCAGCCTTTCTCAAGTGCTGGAAAATCATATCCGGTCGCCCAATTCAGTGACGAGTTTTCCTGCCGGAAGGTGAATTCGCCCGCCTTGAACGCCTCAAACGCAGCGGTTGAATCTGCGAAGTATTCAACGCGGATCGTGTCGAAGTTTTCACGCCCGCGATTGATCGGCAAATCCTTGCCCCAATAATCCGCGTTGCGGCGATAAACGATCCGTCGGTTCACGTCGTAGCTGTCCAAAACATAGGCGCCGGATCCGGGCGCAATATCAAACCGTGCCTCGTCCAGGCGGGCACCGGTTTCTTCATACCAGGCCTGAGGAAACACCAATGTTGCCCCCGCCTGCCCGATCCGGCCCTTTTCGGGGGCGTCGGGTTGGAACGTATAGCGCACGGTCTGGTCATCCACCGCTTCGACATTGGCGATTATCGCGCTGACCCCATCGCGGAACGACGGCAGCCCTTGTTCCATGAACAGGTTATGCGAAAACACGACGTCATTTGCCGTCAATGGAGACCCATCGGAAAACGCCGCCTTGGGGTTGATATTAAATTCAACCCAGCTTTCGTCCTCGGGGTATTTGATCGTTGTGCACAACAGGCAATAGGACGACCCGACCTCATCGGCCACACCGGTCATCAAACGCTCATATCCGATCGAGGCCAGTGACCCGGCGGTCCCCTTCGAGACATAAGGGTTCATCGTGTCAAACGTCCCTTGCGCCCAGATCGAGATTTCGCCACCCTTGGGTGCATCTGGATTGACGTAGTCGAGGTTCGCAAAGTCGCCGCCGTATTTCAGCGCCCCGTAGCTTGAATATCCATTGCTCTCAATAATGGTTGCGTCACTGTCCGCCAAAGCGTCCGAGGCCATTAAACCGCCTGCCAGAACAACCCCGGCCCCCAACCACAATCCGAACCGCTGATCCCTTGGTTTCGCCACAGCCACTTGGCGGTGTCGCATGTGATGAGACGTTGTCATATCGGTCTTCTCCCGTCGGTATCGCATTTTCTGTTGGTTTTGATGCTAATGAGGAACCCGTGCATTACACAAGCCGAGAATGCACACTGCCGCATCAAACCTTTGTGCAGGCAATATTTAGCCGAAGCGACCGAGCCAAATGCGCGGTTCATATTTGGCTACGCGTGGTGACAGGCGACCTTGGAATCCCCGACCGCGCGCATTTCAGGCAGCACTTCCTTGCAGATATCGGTCGCAAGCGGACACCTCGGGTGATAGGCGCACCCGCTCGGCGGGTTGATCGCATCCGGGATTTCACCCTTTGGCGGCTCGACCTCTCGGCCAAACCCATCCATCCGAGGCGCGGCATCAAATAGCATTCGTGTATAAGGATGCTTGGGCGCACCGAACAATAAATCCCGGGGCGCCTCTTCTACCAGTCGTCCGAGATACAACACCCCGATGACGTCAGCCATATGTTGTACGACGGTCAGGTCGTGGCTGATAAAGACATAGGTCAGCCCCAGCTCTTCCTTCAAATCGCTCATCAAATTGAGGACTTGGGCCTGCACAGACACATCCAGTGCCGACGTGGGCTCATCACAGACGATAATCTTCGGTTTCGAAGCCAATGCCCGCGCAATGCAAATCCTCTGCCTCTGCCCACCGGAAAACTCATGCGGGAATTTGTCGGCATCCACCGGCGACAATCCAACTTGTCGAAGCAATTTCTCGGCAACACCTTTCGTCGGCTCGCCCCGCACGACCAGAGGTTCGCAGATGATGTCGCGCACGCGCCACCGCGGGTTAAGCGAGGCAAACGGGTCTTGAAATATCATCTGGATCTCAGAACGAACCTTCATGATCCGGGACGCATCGGTCTCGGACGCAAGATCGACGCCGTTGATTTCCACTGCGCCACCCGAAGGTTCCAAGAGACCGACAATCATCTTTCCAATCGTCGACTTTCCGGAACCACTTTCTCCGACAAGGGCGTAAACAGACTTGTCGGAGACGTTAAAACTGACATCCGAGACAGCGTGCAGATACCGCTTTGGAAGCCGTTCGGTCAATCGGTTTAGCCACGGCTTTGACACATCAAAAACGCGGCCTAATGCATTGATTTTTATGAGATCAGTCATGCTTCCGCCTCAACATCCTGGACGATCGGGAACCAACAGGCTGCCCCGGCAATTCCATTTTCCATAACCGGGGTTGGGTCCTGGCGGCACCGGTCTTCGGCACGATCACAACGCGGACTGAACGCGCAACCCTGTGGCATCTCGCCCAAACGCGGCATTGATCCTGGAATCTGGTGCAATCGGCGTTGACCCTGTTTCGCCATTGGCGTCGATGCCATAAGACCGGCCGTGTAGGGATGCTTTGCCTTCGTCAGGACGTCCCGCACATCGCCCATCTCTGCCAAGCGGCCAGCGTACATAACGGCCACGCGATCTGCCGCCTCGGCGATGACGCCCATGTCGTGCGTGACCAACATGACCGCAACGCCCTTGTCGCGGCAGAGGCGTTTGAGCAGCGCGATAATCTGCGCCTGCACCGAGACATCCAACGCCGTTGTCGGCTCGTCGGCGATAATCAGCTCTGGCTCTGCACATAAAGCCAAAGCGATCACCACGCGCTGACGCATTCCGCCAGAAAACTCATGTGGGTAACTGTTGATGCGTTCGCGCGCCGCTGGAATGCCAACCTCTTCAAGCCCGGCGATTGCTTTCTCTAACGCCTCTGTGGCGGTCACATTCAAATGCTCGCGGATCGTTTCGGTAAGCTGATCCCCGATCGTCAAAAGCGGGTTAAGCGAGGTCAGCGGGTCTTGGAACACCATGCCGATCCGGCGTCCCCGCAGCTTGCGCAATTGATCGAGTTTGAGGGCATTGATTTGCATCCCCCCCAAACGCACCTCGCCACTTGTGATTTTGGCCGGACGGTCCAGAAGACCAATGATGGCGTTGCCAGCCATCGATTTACCCGCGCCGCTTTCGCCAACGACCCCTAGGATTTCGCCCTTGCGAATATCATAGCTGACCCCATCAACGGGACGAAGAATGCCGTTCCGCGTGGGTATTTCGACGACGAGGTCGCGCACAGAAAGAACAATATCGCTCATTATCTCAACCTTGGATTCAACGCATCGCGAAGCCAGTCGCCCAGAAGGTTCACCGACAAAGCCAGCGCCAACAAGGTGCCGGCCGGAAACAACAGGATCCACCACTCACCGGAAAAGAGATACCCTTGCCCGATACGGATCAGTGTTCCAAGCGAGGGCTGCGTTGGCGGTGCGCCGACGCCCAAGAACGACAAGGTCGCCTCGGCGATAATGGCCAGCGCAAGACTGATGGTCGCGATAACCAAAACGGGGCTGAGAACGTTGGGCAGAATGTGACGCAACATGATCGCCAAGGGCGCACGCCCAATGAGACGCGCGGCTTGCACATATTCCTTGTTAAGCTCAACCAACGTGGCCCCCCGAACAACGCGGGCAAATTGCACCCAGTCACTCAGCCCAATCGCCAGTATAAGCACCCAAATCGCGACCTGATCGCGGTACTCGGGCGGAGTGATGCCTTTGGCGATGCCGAATATCAGCATCGCAACAAGGATTGCCGGAAATGTAAGCTGAACATCCGCGACGCGCATGATGATTGTTTCAACCCATCCGCCCAAATAGCCTGCCAGCAAACCCAAAGTCACGCCGAGTGTCAGCGCAAGCATCACGGCGGCGACCCCCACAAACAGCGAAATTCGCATGCCAAAGAGGATGGTCGAAAACACATCGCGCCCCTGATCGTCGGTTCCCAGCCAAAACTGATCGCCGGTAAACACATTCGGCTCCATCGGTGGCGTAAAGCCATTCATCAGGTTCAGACTCGCGGGATTAAACGGATCATAAGGCGCAATAAGCGGTGCAAAAATGGCCGCCAGTGTCATCAGGATCACAACAGCCAAAGACACCACCGCAACCGGTGATTTGCGGAATGAATAAAACACGTCGCTGTCAAAGAACCCGCGCATGCGCGACGGGCTTTTGGAAGAAGGCTGGATACTCATTTGTGACCCCCGGTTCGATCAATCCGAAGTCTCGGATCAACGGCAAAGTAAAGAAGGTCAACGACCAGATTGATCCCGACGAACATGACGGAAATGAGCATGAGGTAAGCGGCCATAACTGGAATATCGACAAACTGGATCGCGTTGATGAACAACAGCCCCACACCCGGCCATTGAAAGACGGTTTCGGTGATGATCGCAAAGGCAATGATCGAGCCGAGTTGCAGTCCCGTAATCGTAATCACTGGCACAAGTGTATTCTTCAGGGCATGGCGAAAGTTCACCGCACGCTCTCTTAGTCCGCGGGCACGCGCAAAGCGAATGTAGTCTTGTCTCAGGACTTCAAGCATCTCGGTCCTGACCAAGCGCATGATAAGCGTCATTTGGTAAAGCCCGAGTGTAATGGACGGCAAAATCAACGCCTTAAGCCCAGAAGCCGTTAAAAACCCAGTGCTCCACCAGCCAAGGTCAACTACCTCGCCACGCCCGAAACTTGGCAGCCAACCCAACTCAACGGCAAACAGGTAGATCAACAGAATACCGATAAGAAACGTCGGAAGCGACACCCCCACAAGGCTGAGGGTCATAATAACACTCGCAGCGATGCCGCGTCGTCGGATGGCGGTAAAGACCCCAAGCCCGATGCCGACAACCATCGCCATCAAGCCGGAAACCGCCGCAAGTTCCAATGTCGCGGGTGCCCGCTCAACAAGAATTTCCGAAACCGGACGCCCCTGCCGATAGCTAAGTCCAAAATTGCCCTGCGCGGCCTCTTGCAGAAAACGCCAGTATTGAACGGGAAAGGGCTCATCCAGACCAAGCCTGTCGCGCAGGCGTTCAATGTCGGCTTGCGTGCGCTCTTGTCCTAGCATGTTGTCGACCGGATCGCCGACGTAGCTGAACATCGAGAAAGCAACCAATCCAACGACCAGCAGCACGATCGCGGATTGAAAGACGCGTCTAAGAATATAGGCGAGCATGAGACCTCTTGGCACAAAGACCGGCCAGCGGGAAATCTCGCTGGCCGGTGTCATAAGGGCGTGTGGCGATAAAGCCGCCACACAAGCGCATTAGTTCATTGTGAAGAACTTCATCTTCGGATCATCTTCTGGGCTGACGTCAATGCCAACTGCATCGCTCATACCCCAATTCAACACCTGGTGATGGATTGGAATGTAAAGCTGATCTTCCTGAACATAATCCCAGATTTTCTGGATGTCCGCGTTACGCTTGTCGAGATCGGTTTCCGACGCCAGCGACTGGATCAGAGCATCGGCATCCGCATTCGAATAGCCTGTGCCGTTCCAGCTTCCGCGCTCGGAACCACGTGTGTGGACGAGGAAGTTGAAGATGTATTCCGAGTCATACGTTGGAACACCCCAACCCAGCATATAGAAATCCGTCTGATCGTTTGTAATCAACGGGAAGTGCTGGGCCTTTGGCTTCGCGTCCAGGTTCACTGTGATACCAATCTGCGCCAACATGCCAACAGATGCCTGACAGATCCCTTCATCGTTGATGTAGCGATCATTCGGGCAATCCAGTTGGATCGAGAACCCGTCAGCGTAACCCGCTTCAGCCATCAATGCTTTTGCCGCTTCGATGTCTGTCATCGATGATGCATCCATCTCGGCGGTCCACCCATTCACGAACGGAGGCGCAATCATGCCCGCCGGCTGCGATTGGCCACGCATAATAACGGTTTTAATGGCATCACGATTTATCGCCATGTTGATTGCGCGACGGACACGCACATCAGCAAGCGGGTTCGCACCCTCGACGTTGTCGTTTTTCAGATCCGCCGCACCTTGGTTCATACCAAAGAAAATAACCCGGTTCTGAGGTGCCGTCTTGACGGTCAGACCATTGGTATTTGCAACACGATCAAGGTCTTGAACCGGCACATCCTGGATGAAATCAACTTCACCAGACAACAAGGCAGCAACACGGGTCGCGGCGTTTTGAATTGGTGTGTAGATGATTTCAGTGACCTCAAGCGGGAACATACCCTGCCCCCAGTAGTCTTCATTCTGCGTCAGAACAGTGCGCACATCAGGCTCGCGACTGACAAGAACATAGGGTCCGGTGCCGTTTGTGTTGGTCGACGCAAAGGTGGTTTCTCCACCCTCGACATCCTGAACGTCAACAGCGCCATTGGCCTCGGCCCAACCGCTGTCCATCATGAACAGGTTCGTCAGGTTCGACGGCAAAATCGGGTTTGGACCATCTGTCACAATTTCAACAACATGATCGCCCGCTGCACGCACTTCGACGATCGAGGTCAAAAGCTCTTTCATGTCCGAGTTTTCAGACTTCGCGCGGTTGATCGAGAAAACAACGTCCTCGGCAGTAAAATCCGCGCCGTCATGGTATTTTACGCCCTGACGTAGGTTAAACACCCACACGTTTGGATCATCAGCACTTGGCGCCCAGTCCGTCGCAAGTGCTGCCTGAAACTGACCATTCATATCGCGAATTATCAGCGGCTCGTAAATTTGATGGGCGAGCGTATGCGTCGGCCCTTCGTTTTGGGCATGCGGATCCAAAGTCAGTGAATCCCCCGCGCGCGCCCAGCGCAACGTTTCTGCCGACGCACCAATCGCCGTCGATGCCATCAATGCAATAGATAGCAATCCAATCTTCATTTTCATGGTATTCTCCCCTTAGGTTTGCGGGTCATTTTCGCGACCACGATTTTGGCATTGTTGTTTTAGCGACCATTCAACGCAGGTCGTTTTTTGCCAATAATTGTCGAGACTAGATTAGTTGAGCAATCTTGCAAGGGTCCGCGCGGCGCACCCCGCGTCACCCATATAAAATTTCAAAACCAGCGCATGGAAGGTATAAAATGAACCAATTGGTTTAGTTTCGCGAAATTTTATTACTCCACCTGAGTTTCCAAATGATTCCAATTGTCCCGACATCAAGCTGCATCGAACGTGCGGTAGGATGCACCGACGGGGTAAACCAACAACATTGGGAATCGCGTTTCACCTTCGACGACTCGCAATTCGCCTGTCATTTTTCTTGCGGCTCCTAAATTCCAAAAGGCGATCGTCGCCGATGGAATTCCCGCCCATTCCTTTCAGGTTCAGAACCTTGACGAAGAGTGGAAAAGGTTAACGGACCTAGGTGTAACCTTCTCTGTCGTGCCGATGGACGCCGGGCCCGTACACATGGCGATCTTTGATGACACCTGCGGGAACCTGATCCAATTGGTGCAAATGAAAGACGCCGTTTAGCTGTCCGTAACGGCAAGAATCCCAGCCGACCGCCCCGCCACCGCGCGCTGGTCTCATACTTGGTTGCGATGGCGGAACAGGACCCTGCCACGCGGATCAAGATAATCCCGCAATCTGCGTGTCACGCAGCGTCGTGAAAGCGAGGTTAAACGGTGAGCATGGCCAGAAACTTGTCCTCGATCGCATTTGCGGGCGATTTTGAGCGCCGGATTGAACCCAGCGGCCTGTGGAACATGGGGTGGTCGAAGTTCACAAAAACCAAACGTCCCTCAAGGTAAGGTTCCGTTGTTGCGCGGGGCATCGTCGTTATCAGGTCGGTGTTCGCCGTGATCTCAAGCACTGAACGGATGGAATCGGTTTCACAGACGATGTGCATCGAATTCACCCCGGACGCCGTCATCGCGGCCTCGGTTTGCTGTCTCAAGAGACTGCCGCGTGAATGTGCCAGCCAAACCTGCGCCTCCAAATCCGTCGGCATGATTTGGCGATTTTCAGTCAAAGGATGCCCGCTTCGGCACAAAATTCCGACGCGATCATCGATGATCGGCGTGAAGACCAATCCTGCGGATGCATCGGCAAGGCTTTGAGGGCCGAACACAAGATCCACCTGTCCGCGTTGCAGCATCGACCTCAATTCGTAAACAAGACCCGTCCGCATTTCGACTGTGCAATTTGGATTGTCGTGGATGAACCGCGCCAATGCGTTGCTGAGAAACTGACCCGCCACGATGGGCGGTGCGCCGATGCGCAGTTCGCCGACAGCCCCCTGTGCGGATTGATCGGCAAGAATGCCCGCTTCTTCTTCGGCCAGCCTTATGGCTTGTCCGTTGCGCGCCAGCCGTTGCCCTAACGAGTTGGGAACCGATTTGCGACCGTCGCGAATAAACAATGCCGCACCCAGTCGATCTTCAAGCGCTTTCATGTTCCGGCTTAGCGCAGGTTGCGTCAGCCCCAATCGATCAGCGGCACTTTGAAATGAACCCGCTTCAACAATCATTGAAAGCTGAGCAAGATGTTTAGGATCAAGTTTCATATCATTTACTTATGTATTGGCTCTAATGTTTGATTATATCAAATGTTTTCGACTTGATACAGTCATGGGATAATCTAGGGAGGATACCGTGTTTAACTTTAAGAAAATCGCTGCGGCGGCGATACTCGCGTCAGCGAGTTTTAGCCCCGCAATCGCCACTGCCCAAATCTACAAGGGTGAAACAGCCGGTGTCGGTGATCCGGTTCACACGATGTTTGTCAGCTTCGCCAATCAGGCGCGCAAGGCGAACGTCGAGATCCAGGTAAATGCCGGTCAGACTTTGACCCGATCCATGCTGAAAGGCGGTCGCGGTGAAATCGATTTCTTCTCGACCGTTCCGTCGCTTGTCGGGCTTATGAACAATCAGGCGCGCATGTATGAGGGCGTCGAGGATGCCGCGGAAGCTGCCGGACAACTGCGTTCGATCGTCGGTTTCAAGGCCGGTGCTTACCATCCCGTAACCCTCGCTGGGTCGGGCATCGAGACTTGGGAAGATCTGAAAGGCAAAACCATCTTTACCGGTCCACCGGCCGGTTCGGCGTCGGCCACGTCCGAGGCCCTGATTAAGATCATCACCGGCTATGAAGCGGGCACCGACTATACCCCCGTGCGCCTGAGCTGGGGCGAAGGATACGCAGCCCTTGCAGACGGCAAAATCGACATGATGGTACGCCCGGCGGAAATCGGATCTTCGAACATCGAACAATTCGGCCTTTCCGGTGAGTTCCGTATCCTTTCGATCCCCGAAAGCGTTGTCGGATCGCAAGAAATGCAGGCCCTGTTTGGCCGTCCAGGTCGTGGAATGCTGCAATTTCAGGGCGATATCTACAAAGGTCAACTGACCGAAGGGGGTATCACTGCTCTTGGCTTTACCCAGTTTATCGGGACCAACGCAGGGGTTTCTGATGACACGGTTTATGCGGCGACGAAGGCCTTCTGGGACAATCTGGACGAGGTGCACGCAACTGCGTTCTTCCTGAAGGACGTCACACCGGAAACCGCGTTCACGTCGATCAACGTGCCCCTGCACCCCGGTGCGGCCAAATATTATGACGAAGCTGGGATTGCTATTCCGGACGAGCTTCGCCCTTAATTGGCACGACCAAAGGGGGACCACGCAACGGTCCCCCTTTCATACTGACTTTCGGACAGGATCAATGAGATGACCGCAGAGACCCAATCCTCTGGCGGGACCGACAAACTGTATCTATATTTGTCGGGCCTTGCATGCCTCTTCCTCGGGATAATCGCGTTATACAGTTCCGGTGTCGGGCTGGTTGAGCCCAAATTCCACCGGGCCGCTGGTTTTGCTTTGGCCCTGGTGGCAGGTCTGGCCGCCGCACGCAGCCGTCGTGTGGCCAACGGGGATACCCTTGCGCCAAAAGAGCGCTGGGTTCTCGCAATAGACTTTGCTTTGCTCGTCGCTGGTCTCTGGTCAATCTGGTCATTCTATTTCGTACAATCGCAGATGGAAACGGCCCTCTACGACGTTACGCAGGCCGATGCATGGCCAGCGCTCGCAGGGTTGATCGTCTTTCTCGAACTCTGCCGCAGGCTATGGGGTTGGGGGCTGTTTGGTGTCGGCACGTTCGGTGTTCTCTACCTTCTCTACGGTCAGGGTTTGCCGGGGATCATGGCACATTCGGGCTTTTCGCTCACAGAAGTGGCAGAGGCACTGTGGTCCAACACAAACAAAGGTGTTTTCGGGTCGATCACGAATATCGTTTTGTCGACAGTGTTCATCTTCATTATTTTCGGCGTCCTTCTGGAAGGCACCGGCGCAGGCGACACCTTGCTGAAATTCGCTTTCCTTGCCACCCGAAAGACACGGGGTGGACCGGCACATGCCGCTATCCTCGCCTCGTCCATGTTCGGCACAATGTCAGGCTCGACCGTGGCCAATATTGTGGGAACCGGTACGTTTACAATTCCCATGATAAAGAAACGCGGCTTTTCGCCGACCTTCGCGGCCGGGATCGAGGCCACGGCGTCCTCGGGTGGACAGATCATGCCGCCGATCATGGGTGCCGCCGCCCTCGTCATGGCGGACCTGACCGGGGTTGGTTATCTGAATATCATCGTCGCGGCCCTGTTTCCGGCGTTGTTTTACTATTTCAGCCTGTTCGCAGCCGTCACGGTTGAGGCCAGACGTCAAGGGATTGAAGTGCAGTCCATGTCAGTGGACGACGAGATCACGCGCGTGGATCTTATCAACTCGGTTTTGTTTCTTGGACCGATTGCAACGATAATTGGCTCATTGATCGCTGGCTACTCGACATCCGCCGCGGGTTTTTATGCGATCGTGGTTCTTTTAGCGTTGTCAGTGATAAACCCCGTTGTCCGCGCCGACCCAATGCGTGTCTGGCGTTCGTTCCTGAAAGGCGCGCAATCGGGTGCAACGCTGTTGATCGCAATCGCCGCAATCGGCATTCTGGTTGGGTCGCTAGACTCGACGGGCCTTGGTCTGAAGTTGGCCAATGTGATTGCGACAGTGCGCGGTGAAAGCCTGTTCTCGGCGCTTCTCGTCGCCATGGCGGGTGCTTTGATCCTTGGCATGGGCATGCCAACCCTGCCCGCTTACCTGATTATCATTCTCGTTATGGGTCCGGCCATTCAGGCGCTTGGCGTGTCTATGCTGACTGCGCATATGTTTGTCTTCTACTACGGCGTCGCCTCTTCCCTGACGCCACCGGTCGCGATTGCCGCCTATGCCGCCGCGCCAATCGCAAAGGCGAACCCGCTCATGACGGCTTTCATGTCCTTCCGCCTGGGTATGGCGAAGTTCATCATTCCCTTTGTCTTTGCCTTCTACCCAACCGTCCTGATTATTGAGGAATTCAGCCTTTTGCCATTCCTCTGGATTGTGGCAAGAACCTGCTTTTGCATCTGGCTCTTTTCGTCAGCGCTGTCCGCGTATGACCGGCGCAAGCTGAGCATTCCCGAGATCGTCATTCGTTTCGTCGCGGCTTTCACACTGCTCTCAACCGACTTGACCATTCAGCTTGTGGCAATCGCAGTCGGACTGGGTTCGATCCTATGGGATGTGCGCGCGGCACGAAAACTGACGGCGAGTGAAGGAAACGCCCAATGAGTAAGCGCCCCAACTTCCTGTTCATCATAACCGACCAACACCGAGCGGACCACTTGGGATGCGCTGGCAACAAAACTGTTCAAACGCCAAACATTGACGGGATCGCAGCCAAGGGCACGATGTGGGACCGTTTCTATGTCGCCAATCCGATTTGCATGCCGAACCGGGCATCCATTATGACCGGTCGGATGTGCTCGGCCCATGGGGCGCGGCACAACGGCATTCCCCTGTCCAAAGATCATACAACCTTTGTCGAGTTGCTGCGCGATGCCGGCTACCGCACCGGTCTGATCGGAAAATCGCATCTGCAAAGCTTCACCGGCTTACCAGCGACAAACCAATTTGAACCGGACGCGGGAAAACATACCCCAAGCCCGCATCTGCGTGACGCGATCAAGAACAACCGCCACGGGCCTGACTACGATCTCGAGGTTGTTCCGAAATGGGACCGTCCGTTGATGGACCGCAAAGACGGAGATTTCTACGGCTTTGAACATGTCGAAATCGCCGCAGATCACGCGGACAAGGCCAGCGGGGACTACTTGCTATGGGCACGCGAACAGCGGTCAGACTTTGACGCGTTGGTCGGGCCGGAAAACGCGTTGCCAGACAACCGCATCGATGCCCCGCAGGCATGGCGAACCGCCGTTCCCGAAGAGCTATACTCGACCAACTGGATCGCTGATCGTAGCGAGGCTTGGCTGGCTGGTCGCGCGGATGAAGACGCGCCCTTCTTTCTGCAAATGTCCTTTCCCGATCCACATCACCCGTTCACGCCACCGGGCAAGTATTGGGACATGTACGACCCAGAAAAAATGGAGTTGCCTGCGTCCTTCGGGAAGGGCAGCTTGCCGCCGGTCAAGGCCATGCAGGAAGCCATGGAGAATGGTTGCGACCCCCGAGACAATCAAAGCCCGTTTGCTGTAACCCAAGCCGAAGCCCGCGCAATCATCGCCCTGACCTATGGCATGATAACGATGATCGATGATGCCATTGGTCGCGTTCTCAAGCGCCTTGAAGACCTTGGGATGGCAGACAACACAGTCGTTATTTTCACCTCGGATCACGGCGACTATATGGGCGATCACGGCTTGATGCTAAAGCTGCTGCTTCACTATCAGGGCATCATCCGCGTCCCGTTTATCTGGCACGACCCCACATCCTCGGGCGACGAAAGACGCCAAAGTGGCTTGGCGTCTTCGATCGACATCGCGCCGACGATCCTTGCCCGCGCTGGCATACAGCCATTCAACGGCATTCAGGGCCGTGATCTATTCTCGACCCCCCCACCCGAGGCTGTCATTGTCGAAGAGGACAGCCAACGCACCATGACCGGCTTTGATCGGCCCCAACGGGTGCGCACGGTCGTGACGCAGACCCACAGAATGTCTTTGCGTCAAGGAGAAGACTGGCACGAACTTTACGATCTCTCGGCAGATCCCGCGGAATTGGAAAACCTCTACGAGCATCAGAAATCAGACGGCATTCGGCACCAGTTGACCGAGCTAATGCTGAAGCGACTCATCGAGCTTCAGGACCGTTCGCCGCTACCAGCATACAGGGCTTAAGCGGGACAGGTATTTAGGGGAATTTGATGTACCGCGCTGGATGGGCCGAAAAGCGCAACAAGGCTTTCTTGTAAGTTAGAGCATGCAGAACTGAGAC